>NZ_JAVJQN010000022.1:0-8869 GCF_040218245.1 Coleofasciculus sp. E1-EBD-02
TGGTGTTCTGGAGACACTGAGAAGCAGGTTTCAGTTAGCGATGCTAGCTGGAAAAGACTTGGGCAGTTTACTGCCAAGAAAGTCCGGTTGTTGCAGCGAAGCACGGGGTTAATCGTTCGCCGCCAAGCGAAGTCGAAATGTTGTGCCTGCGACTGGATTGTCAAATCTCCCCTTGTTGGAAGGGTTGATTTGACCTCTATCCCTCTCCGGGTTGCTTCGCTGAACCCGGAGTCTCACGAGATATACGATGACTCTAATTATGCCTAACGCATCCTACTGGACTTACACAGCTAAAATTGTGGATTAGATGTGACCATTGAATCGGGCGCAAGTCTTTGCGCCCCTACTGTTTCCCGGCTAATGAATTGTTTGAATTGAATCAGTTTAAAACCCAACTCGCAGCATTATTGTCTTCTAATTTAAAGTAAGCCCCGACACCCGCCAAGAACTCAAGTTCTTGGCTTATAGCTGAAGTCCATTAAAATGGACTAACACTAGAGATGCCGTCCTATACAAGAAACCGCCGCCGTAGCTAGACAAAGGGGATAAGGGTCTGCAAAACTAGAAGATAATATTGAGCATCTCCACCATGAATCGCCTCAATCATCGCGCCTTTAAAATCCTCTGTGCAGAAGTTCACCACTGCACCGGAGACTCTTCAGTCAATCAGGTAGAACGAGAAATCGTCCTCAAGCGGTTAAAAAAACTGCGATCGCAACCCGGTTCCCCCGCTTCATTAGCCGAACTCCGAGAAACGGTTGTGGATGTTTTACCCCAATTCAGCGAAACAGAACTAAACAAAGCAGCCATTGCCAATCAGCCGCCAGGACTATTTAGTAAAATTGCTTGGACAGGAGCAATCTTGGGGAGTATGGCGGGTTTAGTTTGGCTGGTGAATCTGCCTTACCCAATGATCCGGCGTCCAGTGGCGCGGACAGCACCCCTAGTATTATTACCCAGTTATATCCAGATGGATCATAACTATCGCCAAACCATTCGCAACGTTGAACAAGCCGATCAACTGATTAATAATGCAACCAGTGCCGCAGATTTCAGTTTAGGGGAAGAAAAAGTTAAGTTAGCCCAAACTCATCTTGACAAATTACCCGTTTGGTTCTTAGGCTACGAACCTAAATTCTACTGTAGCTTATTTAACTGTAGCTGGAAATTCACCCTCGATGAATTTGAAAGCGCTCGGACTAACGTGGCTCGTATGGAAGCCAAGGTATTCCAGGAGAAAAATGCTCAGAGTGAACTAGAAAAAGCCGAAACTGCACTCAATCAAGCCAAACAGCAGTACCAGCAAGCCGCAACACCAACGGATAAACGAGACGCGATCACATCCTGGCAAACCGCACTGGATCAAATCGAGCAAATCCCCTCATCAACCCTCGCCGGACAAACCGCAAAAACCAAGTTACTAGCTTATCAACGGGACTTTCAGCAAGTGGTTGGCTTTGCGGTAGATAACCAGCGTACCGGTTCCCTGATTGGTGCGGCTCAAGAATTTGCTTTTGCGGCGGCTAAAGCGGCTCAAAATCCGCCCCATACTGTCGCTGAATGGCAACAAATCCAGAAACTTTGGCAACAAGCGATCGCGCGATTGGAAAAAGTTCCCCTAGATGATCAAGGTTATCTAGAAGCCCAAAAATTACTTGCCACTTATCAAACTAACTTAGGTATTATCCAAACTCGCTCCTCAGCCGAGGCGGAATCAATACAAGCCCTGGAGGAAGCTCAACGTCAAATTCAACGTTTGCTCGCCAACACACCTACCGATGCGGCGATTGATCGGAATCTGACCATTAGTCAGCTTCAGGGTATTATTAATCAACTCAATAAGGTACAATCGGGGACAACATCCTACCCGAAAGCTCAAGAACTTTTGCTCTCCGCCCAAAATAAACTTCAGCAGGTTCAACCCTAAAAAAAGTCATTTGTCATACTCGAAGAGCGCGAGAAGCAAGCTACGTCATTTGTGATTCGTAATTATACCAATAATAAACCTTCTATCTTCTGCTATAAAATCTGGAGATGGTTAACCCGGTAAAATAATTGAACCAACCTCTAATGATACAATCACCTTGAAGCCAATTAAATTCTTACACCCTTTCCCCAAGCGACTCCTCGGATTCCTGCTTACGTTTCTTCTCCTCCTCATCCCCCTCCCCGCCTTCGCCGCCACTCCAGAACGTCAACCGTTAACCCTGGAACTCCTGGAAGAACGCCTAGAATCCCCCATTCAAAGCGAAGGCATTTCCACGATTGATCTGCGCCAGTTTGTTATTGATTTAACCAACGAGAATACAGACTTTCGGGATCAGTTCTATCAACACCTGCAAAGCAAGCTGACTCGTTCTCAAACCCCTCTCGCTTTAGACTTAAGTGAATCCTTAATTCAAGGGGAGTTTACCGCTAGCAAATTAGGCTTGCAAACCGCCCTCTCCCAAGCCACATTGCCTTCCTTGTTAACTGAACAGGAACAAGAAAAATTAGCAAAAGATTCTCGCTTTATTACCGAAGCCAGTGACCAAGTTCCCTCGGTTACAGTCTTTCGGGGGACTCTAAAACTGAATCAAACTCGTCTAAGTGGTGCGATTAATTTCGCCAATACCTTCTTTCTGCAACGCTTAGAAGTCTCTGAGGCTGTGTTTATCCAGGAAGTCGATTGGTCAGGGAGTAGTTTTAGCCAATCTGTTGATTTTAGTAACACTACGTTTGGTCGAGATATTAACTTCAGCGGTGATACCTTCTTTGATAAAGCCGGGTTTACTCAGGTGGAGTTTAAAGGGATAACCAATTTTAGTCGGTCTACGTTTCATGGAAATGGGAATTTTAGTCAGGCGGAGTTTGTGCAGTTAGCCAATTTTACCGGAAGCCAATGGCTACAAGATGCCGATTTTTCCCAAGTGATTTGGCGCGATCGCACGTTGTTAAGCAAAAGTCGGTTTACTCAGTCGTTGTTATTCACCGAGGCGACGTGGGAAAAATCCACTAGCTTCCGGGGAAGTCAGTTCCAGCAACCGATTTTAATGCGGGATGCGAGTCTACTCGACCAAATGGATTTTAGTAATACCCGCTTTTCCCCCAATGCTTATGTTAAAGTCGCTGGGATGACGTTTGACTCTGACCAAGCTAAAATTTTTGGTGATGCGGGTCATGTGGGACAAATCCTATCCGTTCCCAAACTCGAAGGAAATGAAGATGTACTGCGAAATTTAGTCCGCAACTTTCGCGAACAAGAACAAATTCCCGATGCGAATTCCTTAGATTATCTCCGGGAACGATTACGACGAGAACAACTGTGGGGACGGTTACTGGGTAGCATTCTCCAATTAATGGGTCGCGAGGATATCAATCTGCGATCGCGCCATTGGCTAATTGATGGGTTACACTGGGCGGGATTAAGTTTACTGCTGCTATTAAGTGCCGATGGTACAAGTTTTGGCTTAGTGTTCGGCGTGGGAATGATTGCGATCGCCTATTTCGGGTTGCTGTTTTGGTTGCTTGACCGTTGGCGGCGACGTTACCCTAAACCGATTCTACCCACCTCTCTAGAAACAGTGTACATGGTGGGGAGTGGAGCGGCGGCTATCTTTGGCGGTGCGATCGCGATTTTTCAAACCAGTGAACAACCGTGGCTAACGCTATTGTGTTTGGCGGGACTTCTGTTTCCGATACCCCTATTGCTGGTGTGGCAACTGTATCGGCAAGGGCGTTATCACGATATGCTAAATATCACCTATTTTGTCGAAGATGGGGGGATGCGGCAATTACGCCTCCTGATTGGACGCCTCCCGATTATGCCTCGATTTGGCTTTTTCCGCGATCGCTATATGCCGATTCTTTGGGATCGTCGCTGGAATTGGCTGAATTATTATGACTTTAGTTTTAATAATTTACTTAAGTTTGGGTTTAATGATATTCGCCTGAGAGAGGAACATGTTCCCGGTATTATTAGTCTGTTGGCGTGGTATCAGTGGGGTTTGGGTCTGGCTTATATTGCTCTGTTATTATGGACGCTTTCTCGTACTATTCCTGGGCTGAATTTATTGATTTATTTGAAATAAGTAGGTGGACACAATTAAAGTTAACGGTTGAGATTAGGGAACAGGGAATAGGGAACACCTCGACTTCGCTCGGTGTGTAACAGGGAACAGTAAAGGTTTGAGGACGATTTACAAAACTTAATACAGTACCGTTTTATTTTGTCCGACTACTTATCACTCCTCAAATTCGGCTCCGGGTTGCTGCACAATGAAAAAGCAGCTATTGTACTCTGTACCATCGTCGAGTACCCAAGTTCCTGTGAACGGTCTGACGCCGCCATCGCGAATGGATTTCACCACCACATCATACTGACCGGGTTTGAGTGTGTAACGCCCCACAGGTCCTTTGGCGGGACAGGACTCTGGACCTGTACCCATATACTTTTGGCAGTCTTCACAGCGTTCTAATTCTTCAAATCGTGGTTCAGAACCGCTAAAGACAATCCGCATATCTTCCGGTGAGTCATTGCGAATCTCCACTACCGTCGTCCCAGACACTGTCCAACCACTAACTCCGGGGCGTTCGATTTTTCCAGCGCCTTGAGCTTTCGCCTCTGCTACCATAGACTTGGCTAAGGCTAACTCGACCTCTGATGCCAGTTGGTGCTGGGGGTAGTTTTCCAGAAACCCTTCGTACATCTTAACGGCATTGGTGTAGTCGTTACCCTTGCTGTACATCTGACCGCAAGCTTGGTAGAAAGAGGGCGAGTTCTGATTGGGTTCTGGAATCAATTGGTTTTCGACTAATTTATCGATTCGTTCACAGGCGCTGGGTTGAGCCAATGCCTCTATCCCCGCTTCCTCGAACAAACTAGCTGTCTTTTGGCGAATTGGCTGCCCTAATGCACCACTGGGATAACGACTAACAAATTCTTCATACGCCACCAGTACGGCTTCGGGTGTTGCCGTCTTCTGTTCCTCAACCACGTCTTGAAATGCTTGACATTCAGCCTTTTTCGCTCTAGCGCGAGCTATATAGTCGTTGAAATCGACGAATTGCTCACCCTTATTAATCACCCAATCAAACTCGGCAATGGCGACTTGACAATTTGCTGCGGTGTAAGCCTGCTCGCCTTCAGTGTAAGTCTTGCGAAGCCAATAATACTGACCCATCAGGTAGACCCCAGCACTAGCCGCTAGCAAACCAACCAGATGCCATCCCCGTATCGGTTGGCGTTGGGGTTGAGGTGGGCGGGAAAACCGAGATCCAGACATAGTAGACTCTTAACGGCAGACGCACACTTAAAGGTATTTTATCATCTTACAAAACCGAAACATTGTCAAGCGATCACGTCCGATCAAATCTGGTCAAATCCGGTATAAGATTATTTTTTTCTTTGTAAGCGTCTCACCAATTCATCAAACGGTTGCCAATTATTGTCGCGATCGATAGCTGCCCAAACCTCTTCAATAATCGGTCGTAGCAATGCGGTTTTCGGATTTTTCTCCTGTAACCGCTCAGCCATTTTCGTCAACTCATCCGTTGACAAATCCTGCAAAATATGATTATATAATTCGCGCCAATTGGCTAACAATACTTGCTGTTCAGCCGACTGGCAAAAAGACGCCTGCTTAAAAATTTGTGAGACATCATCGCGCCAACTTGGGTGAAACTGCTGGGTTAATTCGGTGAAGAAGGCATGATATCCTACCTGAGTTTCCTTTAACAACTCAATCGTCCTCCTCAATAACTCATTCCCTTGTGATTCATTCACTTGCTCAAATCCCAGCTTATTTAGCATCAACTGCCGATAAGCCTGATAATACTGTTCCTCATAAGCCGCTAACCCAGCTTCCATATCAGCAACCGGAATCACCATGCCTAACGGTTGCTGCAACATTTCCAAATTCAACCGACAAATGCTCGGTTGATTGCCATAACAATAGCGTCCGTAATAGTCGAAATACGCCGCTGTAAACACAGGATTATAGGTGGGGATAAACGCATAAGGACCATAATCAAAACTTTCCCCCGTAATCGACATATTATCCGTATTTAAAACAGCATGACAAAAGCCTGCTGCCATCCATTGAGCCGCTAACTCTGCCACTCGTTTCACTAACTCGGCGTAAAATTGGCGATATTGCTCAACTCTATCCTGCTGTTGCAATAGATGCGGATAGTAATAATCAATGACATGATCGAGCAGCATTTTAATTAAATCCCGACGCTTAAAATAGCGCAACCGTTCAAACGTGCCAAACCGGATATGAGAACGACTCATCCGTACCATCACCGATGAACGAGTGGGTGACGGTTCATCCCCTCGCCACAAATGTTCCCCGGTTTCAATCAAACTTAAACAGCGAGAGGTACGCACACCTAAACCATGCAACGCTTCCGCCGCTAGAACTTCCCGTACTCCACCTTTGAGAGTCAATCGACCATCCGCACCCCTAGAATAGGGAGTTGTCCCAGAACCTTTCGTGCCAAAATCATACAGTTCGCCATCACTTCCCCGCACCTGACCAAAGAGAAAGCCGCGACCATCTCCCAATCTGGAATTATATTCGCCAAACTGATACCCGTGATAGCGTAGTGCTAAAAATGGTCGTATGCCCACAAACTGACCAAAAGCCTGGATAAAATCGGCATCTGTCACCCTTTGCGGGTCTAACCCTAAAATTGGCAGCAGTTGGTCATTACGGAACCGCAGGTGATGACAGGGAAATTCGGCGGCGGCGACTTCATCAAAATAGTCATAGCCTAGGGATTCTAACGCTCTTTCATATTCCAGGGAGAGAAACATATTGATATTGGTTATGGATCATTGGTCATTTTTCTATACTAAATGCAAGGAATGACTCCAACCTTGTGTTCTGAGCATTCCAGGTTCTGCCTAGGAACGGGGAACCAAGACTAATCACTGTTGAACTATACCCGGAATGAACCATGCCTGATTCAATCATGTACCAAGAGGATGCTTATGTTGTTCTGGAAACGAACCAACCTGAGCAATTTCTCACACCTGAAGAGTTACTGGAAAAACTCAAAGCTATTTTAGCAACACGGCAGGATAATTTACCCCGTGATTTACAGCAGTTTTCTTCTGTGGAGGAACAAGCCAAGTATTTAATGGAAACTGCTTGTGATTTGGATATGGAACCTGGAGAATATTTGCAATGGTATATCGTGCGGCTAGAAAAGCCTTAGTAAAAAAGGACTCCTGACCTTCAACGTCTGGAGTTCCTTGTAAATTGACCTTTTTAAATTAAACTCTAAAACCCTCTCAGTAATGGGCGTGGTTGCTTTTTTATGCCAATAATTTCATTAACTATTTAATCTCACCAATGCCTTTTTCTACATCTGCCAGACTTCCATATTCTGGGTCGGGCATTTGTTGGAGCGTATTAATTACCTCATCACTTTCATTTTGCTGTATACAGTATAAATAGTTATCAATACACCTTTATATAGTTGGATATAGTTGATTCTTGTCAATACAATTACTGCATAATTACTTTGCCTATTCCTATGATCTACCTTTAGGTATATTCTTAAATTCACAGTTTTATTTTAACTTATTAACTTATAAAGAATGATTCAAGTTTTTGTAAGAATGATAATTTAGTCAAAGGATTTATTGACTAATAAATCGGTAAATCTGTGTAAACCAGCCCTATCCTACTCATCATGAATCAGCTAAACATTGCTATAACCGCCATCGCCGCACTGGTTGTGGCTGTGGGGCTACTGTCTAAACCACTGCGGCGGATGTATTTTTCCGACTCGACTATTGCGCTGCTGTTGGGTATTCTGATGAGTCCCCATGTTCTAGGTTGGCTTGATATAACGGGCTGGTGGGGTTAACTAACAGTCCGTAAATATCTAGACAATTAGTGACATAACTGGACATTTTCTATGATATAATTAGGCAATGTCTAGTTTAACGCCCCAAGAAGCAGCAACTCTACTAGGTGTGACGGTCAAAACTTTGCACCGATGGGAACTCAACGGCAAAATACGAGCTTCTCGGACAGCTGGTGGTCATCGTCGATACGATATTGTTGACTTAATTGGTAATAAATCGGGTAACGAATTAACCGTTGGTTATGCTAGAGTATCTAGTCACGACCAAAAAGACGATCTAAATAGACAAGTTTTAGTCTTAGAAAGTTACTGTGCCAAACAGGGATGGGAATTTGAGATTATTCAAGATCTCGGTAGTGGCATGAACTATAAAAAGAAAGGACTGATTAGATTAATCAAATTAATTACCAGTTACCAAGTAGAAAGGCTGGTATTAACGCATAAGAACAAAAAAATAGTGGATGAACTGAGGGAGGTAGCCAAAAAGCTATGACGACGATAACTTATTGCAAAGGCTTGCCAACTCCCGCCGATGAACTTAATCCCATCGGTTTTACCGAATTGGAGATGTTTTTAACTTCATTGTCCGATATATTCTATCAAGCAACAGTTGAAACCGTTAACCATTTAATTTATTAAATAAAGAAATAAAATTTAATCAATCCAGTTGGAATAGTCTTATGCAAGAGAAATACGGAATCAGCAAGCGTTATGCTAACGGAGTAATTGCATTAGCTAAAGGAAAAACTGCCTCAGCTGCATATTGTAGAAAAATCCAGATAAAGCAATTAGAATCACGAGTTAAGTCAGGGAAAGATTGGGTAGCCAAAGCCACAAAGAAAATTAAGTTGGCTCGGAAGTTCTATGAAAAAAAGAACTGGAAAGCCTCCAAAAACGGCTGTAATTTTCCCTTGTCGTCAAACCTGAAGACGAGAAAAACTAACTGGTATCATCTGCGTCAAGGTCTGCATCATAAAAAGCGATATATCCACCGACTTCAAAATCAAGT
>NZ_JAVJQN010000007.1:0-86749 GCF_040218245.1 Coleofasciculus sp. E1-EBD-02
GATAGGTGGTATCAGCCTGATGCTGGGGTTTTGAGCCTGGGCGCACTCGCCGATATGACTTAATTCCCTTTCCCAACTTACTTTTGCACGGCTCGTACACCCAGGCTGATTGATGAGCTAAACACAGACCTGAATTCTTACACTATATCCACTACAATCCGGTGAAACATAATTATGTTGAATCTCCCTATGATTGGGACACAAGTAGTGTTCACTGGTATTTGCAGGAAAGGGGGCGAGAGTGGTTGAGACAGTGTTGGGTTGGATTTCCTGTTCAAGATTATGGGAAAGAGTGGGATAAGTTTAGTTTGTAGTTTGTAGTAAGGGCTTTAGCCTATCAGCGCGTCAACGTAGGAACTAACAGTTGTATAATTTAACTGTGCAAGGTTAGAGTTGGTAGTAAGGGATGCGAGCCTATAAGCGCGTCCACGTAGGAACTAACCTCAACGTTATACCGGCGCTAAAGCGCAACTACAAGCGAAATGTAAACTTTATGTTAAAAAAGTAACGAAAACTACACGTTATTGGCAATTTAATCAAATCTCGTGAAATAATCGTAGTAAGGACAAATCGCACCGACTTTAATCTTTTCTAGAGCAAGGAGAGATTAAGCCGTTGTTTTGTTCATCGACAAGCGCGATCGCGCCTATATATAAGTTTTGCTTAATTTGAACCCAAAATTACTCAACTGGCGCTGGAGTCTGGACATTAGGGACTTGAATCGCCAAGCAAGCTGTGCTGGTGATTGGGTTTCCTGGTTCAATCCCAATCCCAGGGGGCGATTTGTCTTGCGATCAAATTCTCTCTAATTTTAGTTCAATCCCTTATCTTTATGAGGAACAATGGAATGTCTGATTCATTATTAGCTGATGCTGGCACCCGATTGCAAGCGGCGATGAAACATGTCTCGATTTCCGAAGATGCGATCGCACGCTTAAAGCATCCTAAAATGAGCCTGAGTGTGTCCATCCCGGTTCGCATGGATGATGGCTCATTAACCATGCTACAAGGATATCGAGTTCGATATGATGACACCAGGGGACCCGGAAAAGGCGGTGTACGCTATCATCCCAACGTTACTCTGGATGAAGTTCAATCCCTCGCCTTTTGGATGACATTTAAATGTGCGGTACTAAATTTACCGTTTGGTGGTGCGAAGGGGGGAGTCACGGTTAATCCCAAAGGCTTATCCAAACTGGAACTCGAACGCCTCAGTCGCGGCTACATTGACGCGATCGCCGATTTTATTGGACCGGATGTGGATATTCTCGCCCCTGATGTTTACACCAATGCCATGATTATGGGGTGGATGATGGATCAATATAGTATCATCCGGCGTCAAATTAGTCCCGCTGTCGTTACGGGTAAACCTATCACCATGGGTGGAAGCGTGGGGCGCGATGGCGCAACCGCTACGGGGGCTTACTTTGTGATTGAATCCATGGCACCTAAACTGGATTTGATTCCCCAATACACGACAATCGCGATTCAGGGATTTGGTAAAGCCGGGGCGGTATTGGCAGAATTGCTGGCGAAAGCGGGCTATAAAGTTGTTGCCATCAGTGATTCTCAAGGCGGAATTTATGCCAAAAAAGGCTTAGATATTCCCAGTATTCGCCAGTATAAAATGTCAAGTCAAAGTCTGCAAGCGGTTTACTGTCAAGACACGGTTTGTAATATTGTTGAACATGAACGGTTAACCAATGCCGAACTCTTAGCCTTAGATGTAGACATTCTGATTCCGGCGGCGTTGGAGAATCAAATTACCCATGAGAATGTTAACGATGTCCGCGCCCGCTATATTTTTGAAGTCGCCAATGGTCCGATTACTTCAGAGGCGGATAAGGTTTTAGACAGCAAAGGAATTCTTGTCTTTCCCGATATTCTGGTTAATGCCGGTGGGGTGACAGTGAGCTATTTTGAATGGGTACAAAACCGCAGTGGACTCTATTGGAAAATGGCAAAAGTGAATGAAAACCTGAAGCAGAAAATGGTGGAAGAAAGCCAATATATTTGGTCAATTGCCAAAGAGTTAGCGGTTTCCCTGCGAACCGCCGCTTATGTTCATGCGTTGAATCGCTTAGGGGAAGCCCTTAATGCTAAAGGAACCCGAGACTACTATGTCAATGGTCGCATTCCTGGCATGAATTCCCGGTAATTTATTCACGCGATCGCGAAGGCAGGGGTAGGGGCGGGTTTTACCAATAACGTTGTTAAACCTGAGGTACACAGACAGATACCCGACTTCTTGAAGAAGTCGGGTATCTTGCTTAGAGACTGTACCTCAGTTAATTTTGCATCAAGTTTAAGTTTTGCTCATCGTGGTCGTTTTGGTCTTTGCCAAGCTGCTGGGTTACTTCCTCCTCCAGATGAAGATGATGAAGAACCCGGATAATTTTCTTCTTGATCGTCCTTGATTACTTGTAAAGGCGTTGGTAACACTGGGCGCTCTTTATATTCATTTGTTCCCTTGCTATTGTTTCCTAACTTACCAATACAAGGTTGCTGCTTGCGCTCAATTTCCATATATCGACTTGAGTTTTCTGAAACACCAGTCCAGCGCAGCATTGCCAACAGAGTTTTAATTCGCGGTACATCCTGTAAACGCTCAAATTCTGGAGCGATGTGTTGACAAATGTAATGCTCAAAATTTCGCAAACATTGTTGTTTAGCCGCTTGAATATAATCAGCTTTGTAAGCGGCACTCGCCCATTTACCGTTGTGAAAAAGTTGATTATATTGCTTTTGATAGTTAGTTATTGAAAAGCAATTAATGTTAATTTTTATAGCTCCCATACCTAGAGGTTTACCCATACCTAATGACAGACGGTATTCATCATCATTGGCAAGATTGAGAAGCCAGAGTAAAGCGCCTAATTCAACGTCACTGAGATTTTCAAACCAAATAGTAAAGTCAAAAGATACATTTTCTTTAATCGGCTTAATATCAGTATACTGAGAAGGTGCTTTTTCAATTTCCTTTGTGTCCCCCTCTTCTATCTGGCTTTGTTTGACATTTCCTTGATGCCAATACAGCTTGTGACCGCGAATTGCAGTTTCGTTAGGTGAGCTGTCATAATGTTTTAGCTCTTCAGGTTTGTCACTAGTCTGTACTAAGTAGTGCTGAAACGTAGTAGGTTTTGGACTCGCTAAAATTTTTGGAGTAATTGCTTTGGTAGCATTAGTCGTTAGCCAGATATTTTGATCGGCAGTTTTTTTGCACTTGGCATCACTAACAAATGTTCGTCCGGCTTTAGTTTGTTCTTCTTTTTGTTTTTTGTCCTTAGCAAAGCCAAAGATGGCGTCAGTTATATCTAGCAAGGGTGAATTGTACGAGTAGTCAGACAAAGTTTTATACTCACAACTAGGAATAAATTCTTGAATTGACTTATGATAGGGTAAACGGAACATCATGGTATGTCCAAAAAATACTAATTTATCATCTTCCATCAAATAAAACACCGGATGCATATTTTTTAAAACACCCTCTTTATTTTCTAGAATTTCCTCTTTTTGTTTTTTAGTTATTTGCTCTTTGTAATCTTGAAGCATTGAGTCAGGAATTGGCATTGATTTTACCGAGTCATCAGGTAAGCCAATTACACACTCCATCTTTTTTTTAGGCATATCACCTGTTTTCACTAATACTCCCGATGACTTATCACGATGTCCCCAAGGTGGAGTTGCCTTGGCATAATACAGTTCTATAAAATCTCCTCTGTGAAGATGCCAGTTTATTGGATCAACATGAACAGTTACTTGACGCGCATTATGGATGTCATGCCAGCGTCGTTGTACTAACTGCTTAATTTGAGATTTTTCAATTCTTGCAAAAGATGCACCTTGTACCAGTTTTTTAGCTGGTTGAATAGCCCAGCCAGAACCCGCTGATACAATATAGCCAGCTTGCATTAAAAAAGAGTATCTTTTATCTCCTTCTTCTCGCAGGAGACGGTTGCGATAAGCTTCTTGTAATGAAGGATGAATAAAATCTCTGTAAATTAGTTTTTTATCGGCGACTTTATCAATTTTGCTGTAACTGATAATTTCAATTATTGTCCGAAGCATTCCTCGAATACTGCTACCGGGAATAGTCGGCAATAAATTTGCCGGATTTTCAAAGAACGAAGAAAGTCGATTACGCTTTTCTTCTTTTTCGGCATCCGTCAACTCATCGTCAGGTTTGCTGCCGAATTTAGCAAAATCAGTTGGTGTCATGCCACAGCGTATGTATAGTGGCGAAGATGTCGTGATTGTACAATCTATTTGACCCGTATGACGTTGAATTTTAATGGTATTTTCTTGACTAATTTTATGTTCCGAATAGTCGTGATAGCAATTTTTGTCAGGCAAAGGTTCTGCTGGAACGATTGTGTCAGGTAATTCCACAAAGTTATAAGGAGCAACAGCACGACGTTCATCTTGTACTTGGTCTATATGCTTAGGATTCATAGTTCAGTTTTCTTATGATTCAGTGAATTAACTTAATCTCTATTTATCCTCTAACTCTTGGTCAAAGCTAACACCTTCATACAGCAGGTCGATCGCACACTCAAACTCAATACTTTCTAAGGCGATCGCTTCCCCGGCTTCATCCTCATAATAAAGCCACATCTTACCTTCTCCTCTACGATAAACCTCAACTACTATTTCTTCTGAATCCACTAAGACGTATTCTTGCAAACTCTGAATCTGGCGATAATAATTGAGTTTTTTCGTGCGATCGTAATTGGCTGTACCTGGAGAAAGAACCTCAACAATAACTGTAGGCTGTTGAATAAAATCGCGAGATTTCAAATCATTAGGATCGCAACTGACAACTAAATCGGGATAGAAATAGCGACTATTTTTACGAGCCTGAACTTTCGCATCTGACACATTAACTCGACAGTCCCTCTGACGTATATGAGGATATAAAGTCCTGTAGAAGTTAAGGGCAATGTCATTATGAGGAAGAGTTCCCCCTGTCATAGCAAGAATTTCACCGTCAATATATTCATGGCGAAATTCTTGCTTGGCTTCCCATTCTAAGTATTCTTCAGCCGTCATTTTTTGATAGTGTTCACGAGTGGTAATCATGATTTGCTCCTTAATGCAATCTATTCTTATTTTAATGTGAGTTCAATGCCATTGAGACAAATACCCAAAATCTCAGTATTGCTATCAAACTATAAATCAACCAGACGACTCAGATAAATTCTTGCTACACCACTTTCGTCATAATCAATATAATGACGTACTTTTAAACGTAAGGGTCGAGAATCTTTACCTTTAAAACTCCCACTTAAAGGTACAGCGTGTTTTAAACCTTGAGAGCCATCTGACACTAAAGTAAATCCATTGGATTCCTTCTCGGCTTTAGTTCCCCAAAGAATTTGGTCTTCAGGTATATAGTCCTCTTCTGACAGATATTTATCCTCAATGGAACGTGCTTTCCAGTCGTATTGACCCACTTTCCAGAGCATCACTTCAGTATTTTTGCCAAAGATACGGCATTGTTGGAGGGTGCAAAGACGCAACTTAGTAAGCTGGGGAAACACGTCATCATCTCCAGATGTTACTAGCTGATAGTTTTGTTCCCTAAAGTGTCCCCAAATCACACCGTCTTCAGCATGAGCTAATAAGTATTGCAATTCATACTGCTTTGCCTTAGCTTGTAACCAATTGTACAAAGAGGGCGTATCGATAATATCTTGAGCATCCTCAATGAGTTTACAATCCGGTTTATTCATTAGCTTTCACCACCTCAGTTGGATAATTGACTAAATGTTGAACAAATTCTTCTAATCTGTCAGAGTCACTCACTTCAAGAGGTTGGTTTTCACCGACTTGAACAATTGTCCATTCCTCTTTCTGCTGTAATTTCTTTTCCTTATCCCATTTGTGCCAAGTCAATGTTGCGTCTTTTCCCTGTAATCTTCCTCGTCCAATACTACTTTCACCCCCAACAGGTAAATCACTTGTCCACAAATCTTTGAGTAATAGCAGAAGTAAGCCTATTTCATAATCTTTTGGGTTACGCAACTCTAGTTCAACAGTGACAATGGTTTTGTCACTACCAAATATTGGCTGTTCGCTGAACAAAGCACCGTGATAAGCACCACCTGTAAAACGGTCAATGGCAATGCGGTTTTGCACCAAGTCATCTTTATTTTCGATAACGCGTTCATGTACCACTAGGCGGCTGGCTTTTGCTTGTTTACTGTTTTCCTCGACAAAGCCGAATACATCATTGACAATTTTCTCAGACTTGTCCAAGGTATTAACAATACGCTCAGCACGATGGCGCAAAATGCCTGCTAGACTGGTTCCAGATAGCACAGGTTTGAGTTCACCGTCTCGATGCGATCGCAAATGCACCACATCAGGCGCACAACCCGTGGAGTCTTGACCTGAGCGAATTAGCAAGGGACTGGCGAGTTTAAAGGTAGCTTCGAGGAAGAAGCGATCACGCCTATCCGGTTGTGCGGGAGTGACTCCCAGTGCGGCTGCGATCGATTGGCTGGTGGTGGGTGGCTTGGCGTAAGGTTTTGACCAAGAACGATCAAGAGTCAACCAGGCGACGCGATCGCGATATTGTCTTAAATCAAATTCCCAAACTTGCCATTCGTCTACATGACAGCGACCAAAACCCCGCCGCTTTTTCATCCCGATGCTGATTTCATGATTTTCTAGACCTTGCAATGCCAAAGTAAAAGCATCAAGAAGGAGAAGTTTATTTGTATCTTGTTCAATTAGCAACTCAAAACACAGCGGAAATTCTGTTCCAGCAGCGAGAA
Organism: Coleofasciculus sp. E1-EBD-02; assembly: GCF_040218245.1. NCBI lineage: Bacteria > Bacillati > Cyanobacteriota > Cyanophyceae > Coleofasciculales > Coleofasciculaceae > Coleofasciculus > Coleofasciculus sp. E1-EBD-02. Next base: position 6,780 of record NZ_JAVJQN010000007.1, read on the forward strand.
ATTCTAGATCGTATTTAGCTCCGTCATCGGCTGTACCCGTTTCACTTTTAATTTTGACTCCATCGCGCCGCTCAACCGTGGGAACTTCGTTACTAATTGAATCATAGACAATTAAAGGACTTTGATTGCCATTTTCATCTTGACGTTCCGCCCCAAATAAGTAACTTATTAAATTCGTTTGATTATTTGACAGTTCTTGTTTCTTTTCCTTGTATTCATCGCTGTTTGGGTATCCATATTGATACTCATGAATATAATTTCGCAATGCACCCGCAATCGATGCGCCAGTTAGGAGAGCTTTAGAGGTAATGCTATCTCGCAGGAGCATTAAGTCAGTCACTCCCTCAGTATCCCCATTCCCTAAACAAGTGGGTGTATCTAGCACCAGAGTCCCACGAACAATGATGCGTTCAATGAGATGGCGCTGATTCCGATTTAAACGCTCATTGCTCATTGGCTTTCTCCTTAATAGCATTTTTCGCGATCGCTATAATTAGTCGTAGAGTATATTCTATGGCTAGCCGCTGACTTAAACGTTTAGTCACTTCAGCAACATCGACTCGCAAATTGTGCGGACTACTCATCCATGATGTTGGTTTTCTTAACCATTCGTAAATTTTCTCGTCAAGGGGATCACCAGAGATTCTTGTTTGTTTGAACTTAGTTCGAGTGTTGGACGGTAGGTTACATAGTAACCTTAAAACAGGTAAGCGACTCCCTACCCTTAACCCTTCTATGGCTACAATTTCCAGTCTAGAAAGTTGGCTATTACTGATATCGCCTTTTGGAGTAAGAGGACTAACTTTTTTCTGAACTTGTTGCTCTAATTTTTGTCTTAATAGTCTCTCCGCCATGAGTGCCGCTATAGAACGGGAATCCTCCGACTTTAAGTAAAATTTAGTCGGTATTTGTTGAGCTGGTAAGTGAACGTTAAAAGATACCTCTTTATCCCAAGTAACAGTCCAATTAATAGCAATTCTCCCGAAACCATCGAGCCGTCGTTCTCCAATTCCTTGTTCCTCTAAACGTTGAATCTCACTAGCACTGATTTCGACATTTGCAAAAACAAAAACACTTCCAGCCGCTAAAGCAGGAACTTGAGGTAAGGGTAATCCCCATTTTCGGTTAAAGCCTCCAATTAAAGTGCTACTAGCATAAACTGGAATAGGGCAAGGTAGTTTTCTGGTGAGAATATGTTCAATTTCTTGCTTAACTAAATTGGCATCAGCGATAACTTGACCACATTTTTCATCTCTTAGAATTGTTTCACTCAGAAGTGTAATAATTAAATTATCTCCCTCACGTTTTTGAGATGAGGTGGCGATTTCATTCCAATCTGTAGGTACTTCATTAGCCAGAGTTTGGATATCGATAATCTTGGTGTGTCCGTATCCTGCACTCTGAGAACCTCCTAGCCATAAGTCTGGTTTTTCTTTCTCTTCAGCCTGTAACTTATCACTTCCTAGTAATTTCTCAAAAATTGCCCTATCCTTATCTTCCTGATACAGAATAACAGATTGAAAACGTTGTCCAGTATCTAATGCTTCATAACGAAATATCTCTCCTTCATCTGGAGTGCCTTTTCCTTTTTTACGGTTTCGCAGATTATGAACGTTAATCCGTCGCTTTTCTTTGTAAAGCGTTATCCTTCCATCTTCAGTTGTCCAAAAACAATCACCGACTGGTTGAGGACTCTCTGGAGAATTATCTTCATTTTTCCTAAGACTAAAGTCATAAACGGTAATTTTCCTGGTTTGATCATTAAGTTCATCATCTTTATTTTTAAACCAAGAACGAGGTACTGGTAGAGTTCGCTTACCGTCTTGACTTAACAGATAAGCATTCAAGTAGCGCGTACTAGCGTCATTAAAAAATAACCGCTTAACTTCAGAATTACTCAAATCAAGTTCTGAGAGGTGGTATTGCCTCATGTAACGACCTATTAATGCCCCCCGGATCATGCTTCCTGGAATATAGGAATAGGATACATCGCTGTTAGGATCACCTTGGAAAGAAGTTGCCAGAATGGGTTGTTGAGTTTTTAGGGTAATTTTCAGGGCTTTCATACCGCCTCCTTAGTTGTGCCGAAGTCACCTAAGTAACGTTCAGTAAGGTCATTTCCTTGAGCATCGCATAGAGTACATTGTATATAGCCTCGTCCTCGATTTCGACCACTTCCTAAGTGTCGAAGTGCCAGTGCGCCAACCGCTAAAAGTGATAACATCTCTTCTAACGGAATCAAAATTCCATCAACTTTTACTTGGTTAGTCTCAAAATATAACTTAGCCGTGAAATGTAGCTGACGTATGACCACTCGGAACGAACGTAAACTCCCTGGCTCAGGTGTTCCATTGGGATTCATTGCTGTCTGACGACGAATTGTAGTTAGAGACTCCAGCACTTCTGTTTTAGTTAGAATTCCATCCTGCACCTGATAAGCAACAGCTTCTCTAAGGTCATCTGGTAAGCAAGCATCTCCCAGATGAACTGCACCCATCGTTCCGAGGTGACTTCCAGGCGTTCCAAACACAGCACAAGCGACTTTTTGCCAATAGCACTGAGTATTATTATCACTTAAAACGGCGATCAAGTTGTCGCATTCTTCACTCAGTAACCCTTTGAGGGTACGCCCTCGCAAAAAAGGAAACCCATAGGCGTTGTGTTCTACTTCTTGGTCTACTAAACCCGCTACTCCATCTCCTCGTCCAAACGTTGTATCACTCAGTAATTGTATTTTCAGTTGATACCGATACATCTTTTTCTAATGACAAGTAAAATTCCATTGCTTCAATTGCATCGAAATAGCCACAAACTCGATTCAACCAACCCTCCCTTGCTAACCCACGACTTGGACGACTCGATTCTGGAAGGAAACGCGGCAACTGTGCGAGTCTGTAATTGATTATAAATTGCTTTGTCGCATCAATTCCTTCCCGTAAAACTTCCCGCAAGGCTAAAACTTTATTTTTGCTATCTTTCCAATCTTTGTCGCTGACAAAATCATTGATAACCTTAGTAAAACCTTCCCAGTTTTGCCATTCATCGCTGTATAGTTTTAGGCGAATAGGTCGCATACATAACTCACCATAAGCAACTTGATACTCCCGCTTGCGAATTTCCGAAACTGAACCACTTAAACCGCTACTTGCGATATGCCAGTCCAGAGCAGAAAATCCTTCGGGTTCGTATTGCTTCTGTGCTTTTACTAACCGCTTTGCTTCTCTGCATAAAGCTTCGCTGAGTTCATAAGCTCTAGCAAAAGGATAATGGGTTTTAACAATGCTAATTCCGGCACAGGCTTTAATAGACAGACCATCTGGCATTTGAGGTTTCTCTAACTCATTGAGATAAATAGATGCTAGTTCTAAACCCAAACGCCCATCGCAAACAAAGGTAACATCATCACCTCCATAGACTAGAGGGCGGAAGGGTAAATAGTTACCTTCAATTGCAAACTGACCTAGCTGACCTACTACTTTTTTAACGGTGTGGTTATTTTCAGTTAACTCTTGAATTGAATCAACTAATACCTCGATTACTTTGTTCAATGCTTGCTTACCTGCCTGATCGATACTTTCGGACAAGTGACCCATTGCTTCAACATAAGCACGATTAGCACGACTGGGATCTTCGGGATACTCTTCTGATTGCTTTTCCCCATATTTTCGGAATCGTTCTCCCATGCTATTACCATCTATATGAACTACAGCAGCATAGCTGTTTTCTTCTCTAGAACGTCCCATTTGGTCTGTTCTTAAGGGCAGTTCATATTTTTTAAATTTATCTAAACTATGACTTTCTTTATTCTCCAGCATTTTTTCAATCATTTCTTTTAGTTCATCATTGGCTCGATGAACAGCTTTGAGCTTTGCCGCAATTTCTGGTGAAATTAAATAAGGTTTGCTATCCTTCGGCATATCATAAATTGGATTGTCGCTAGTATCTACGGCTACTAACTGAGTTGAATGACAAACGGCTGTCACACCTAAACCCAGCAGTGGAGCAGAAGGAATACGTTTATATTTATGCTGTTCTAGCGCATTCTTCATCAAATCGTCAACGACTTCGTGGAGTTTATCTTTCTCCCAATTAAATCTTTGATGAGCAACGACTAGATTAATCCCTGGAGCCTCTTTCAAAACTCTCCTACTCAATTTTTTGGTAAACTCAATAGCATTATCATGGGATTTAAACAACACTATCATATTACCGCCACCCGCATAAACAATTTCAGCAATCCAGTTACTTTGTTCGATTGGATCTTGTTGATGCGCTTCGGGAACACCTAAATCTGGCTCTGCTAAAGTTTTTCTAACCCACTCATCAGTAGCTTGCTTGACTAGGTATGAAGCTCCTATATTTTCTCGAAGTTTGTTACTGCCAAAAATATAGGATTGAATTTTGGTTGTATTGAGTACAGTCACAGTATATTCTTTCATCGTGTCTCCCGATCTACTTGTTCAATCCATTTTTTAATTTGGGCTGAAATCCCTATAAGGTCTTCTCGTCCGAAAATTTCGATTTTATGGTCTTTTGTTGGGTCATCAGGTTTTGGATTTAAAACGTTGACAATCTCTGTCTTCAGTTTATTGACATGATTTTTATTAAGACAGCAAATTAAAGCAACTCTCGCTTCTGAACCTCCAAGTTGCTGCGCTCTGATGTACGCTTCAAAAAGCTTGGACTTGCACAATGTCAAAGTCCTATCTGTAGTGCAAGAGATGGCAAAAAGCTGATAACCTTTTATGAAGGCAACGTCAAATTGAAATTTTTGCTCCTTTGATTCATCAGGAGACATCCAAAAAGAAGTCGCGCTTTGCATTTTATCCTTATCCTTATCCTTATCCTTATCCTGACTTAACTTATCTGGAAGAATCTCCTGAACTTGCTGGAGTACGTAATGTTCTAACCATTCGCCATCTAGCCATTCACAAACGTGCTTTAGTTTTTTAAGTCCTTGTTCTTTAATTTTGTAAAGATTGAGTTGTCGTCCGGTTATTCCTAAATCGTTCAAAGCATTTTTTATTTGAGGACAAGAATCGAATCTTTCTAAACTTAAATTATAAACTTGTTTAAGGTCTTGCTCACCTTTCCAATTTTTTCCATCTTTTGTATCTGAGCGTAACACTTGATCACACCATTCTCGCCATTTAGCTGCTGCATCTTCTGACTGCTGATGAAATTCAGCAAATGCTTGAGCAGCTTTAGATAATTGGGGTTTATCAGTAGGAGAAGAAACCCATTTCCAACCATGTAACTCGAAAACTATTTTTAAATCAACTTGAAGTAACTCCGGTGTAACCTTGATGGCATCGCGTTCTCCTTCCTCATTATCAATACACATTTGTAGACGGCGTGCATCTAGATAACTAAACACAACATTTTTTCGCTTTGTATTTGTATATTGTTGTTGACTTTGATCACGCTGATCGTAAAATAAGGCTCTGTACGAGTGAACTGACATTGCCTTTGTCCCACCTGTATAGTTTAAACCTATACTGCCGTTAGAAATATAATCTAACTCTTCACGAATTTTCTCTTTAATCCTATAGGCGTCTGCTTCATCGTCGTTGATAGAGAGAAGTTGAATTTCTGAGTCACATAGATTAGGAGAGTCACTTTCAGATTGCAGAATATTTTTGAGACGTTTAGCTGCTTTTTCTGTCCAAGTTGTGTGAACGAGATATAAAGTTCTTTCATGATTTGAAGATTGTTTGTCGTTTAACAAGAGTCTGGCTGCTACATAATTAGGCAAGGGATTTTCTCCAATGAGCAAGAACAGATGATCGACTTTGTACTTATCCAACTCAGATGTGTTCATAGTGGCTAACCTGTGTATGACGTTGCTGCTGGGGTGAGATAAGCGATCGCTCTTCCTTAACACTCTAATCCAACTTATCTCCATGGGATTGAGAGGGGGAGGAGTCGAGGGCGCGATCGCCTCTGTACCCAAAATTATGCCATCCCTTCGGAAGCACCCCCTTCCGATACTTGATAGGCTATAAGCCACACTCGACAAAACCAAAACTGATGTCTGATCTATTCTTTCGCCATCCCCCCCAACCTCAACTCCTGCAACAGTTAGCCAAAGGACTTTTGCGACAAAATCACCATCTCACCCGGGCGGTGAGATTATGGGTTTGGCTGCGCTGGCTTTATGGGGATAAAGGATACGCAGCTTTACCCGACGGCTTTACCTACGCGGATTGGCGTCAAGCCTTCTTCAGCCCAACGCACCAGGATGAGAAACAAAACGATATTCTCCAGCACCATGAACCCAACTGCGCCTGCACGAAAACCACCAGAGAATGGCTCAAAGAACTGAATATAGCCATTGATGAATGGCAAGAATCCTTACAACAACACCTCTCAATTTCCGATTCTGACCTGAAAAAATTGCTCCAAGAACGGCTATTTGCTCAAGTTCGTAAATCCCTTCAGAGTGACTTAGACTTACTGGTTGATCTCAACTGGCTGCAACGAGTTCCTCACTCAACCGGGAGAAGCAAGAACTACCGCCGTGTCCAAGTCTTGCCCATTTCTCAGCAATCAGAAAACCGAATCTCCAACAGTAACCTGACACCTCAAGAGCAGATTTATTTGGCGGAAACCTTGGAAATGGTGAGTTTTCTCGACCCCACTATCCCGTTCTTAACCGAGCAAATCTCTCCCCATCCCCAGGAAGACACTCATCGCGTCTTTTTGTACGTTGATTACTTAGTCCCGGAATCCACCCAAAAACAAGACCAGGTGGATCAACTTCAGGGACAATTGCAGGAAATTTGGGACTCTGGACAAATCTCTCCCCTACTCATGACTTATCACAGCGCTCATTTGGGTTTAATCAAAGAATGCGTTGTCTATCCGGTTTGCATCTATTATATGGAACGGGCAAAATACTTATGTGCCTATGGCACCACTCCCAAAAGCGAAATCAATTGGCACAATTATCGCCTCGACCGAATTTGCTCAGAGCGGCTGATGCCATTGGATTGGACTGATCCCCGCGTCCCCCAGTTGTTGCAGGAGAAATATGAGAAGAACCAACTGCCAACACCCATAACGGTTCACACAAAACTCAAACAAGCGTGGGGGTTTGATTTCTATAAACCATCAGCCTTGATGGTACTACGGTTCAACCAAAAGTTTCACGATCACTATATCCGAGGTACGTTCCTGCATCACACCTTTGCTCCGATTAACTATCAGCAAGCCACCCGTTTCATCAAACAACATACGCCCAATCCCGAACACAGAACTACTCTGCTAGACATTCTTCAACATCGCTCTCCTGATGATGGCTACTACCAAGCCCAATACCGCGTTAATGATTATCACGTCATCCGCCGCTTACGGGCTTTGGGTGCAGAGGTAGAAATCCTACTACCTTGGGAATTGCGGGAACGAATCGCTCTCGATCTCCAAGAGACTGGGAACCACTATCGGCACAAAACTTTAACGCTGTAATCCTCAACTACCTCGTAAAATTACTGCTGGTTTTGCTGAAATCAGACGCCGGATGTTTCACCTCGTAAGCATTCAACTTATTATTCAGTTCTCGAATGCGGCGGGAGAGTAGGCGAATAATATTAATCGCAATTCCTGGCGTCTCATCAATAGCGTCATACAATTGCAGTTGAGTCAGCATCAGACATTCGCAGGTTTCCAGGGTTGTCACCGAAGCCGAACGCGGTTCAGCATCAAAAAGTGACATCTCGCCAAAACAAGCACCTTGCTTCAGATAAGCCAAATCGCGATCGCCAATGTGAACCCGCACGGAACCGGACACCACAATATACAGCGATCGCCCTTCTTCCCCTTGGGTAACAATCGTATGATCACTCGGAAATGATAGCTCATCCATAACCGAAGCAACGCGCACCAGAAAATCGTCCCGTAATTCCTGAAAAATAGGGACGCCCCTGACAAAAAGTAAACGCTCAACGCTGGTTAACATGGGGTTAGCGGGTAGCTGCTGGGGATTGGTGCTAAGTATAGCCGAACAAAGGTCTAGTTTACTTTATCCCACTTTGACTGATAATAGAGGAATTGGGGAACCATAAACACACCAATTTGCTTGATATCCCTGAAAATTAAGCCAATAAACCCTTTTCTGTCTGCTCCATCAGCTCACCAGACCAAATTCGTTACTCATCTGTTGAGCTACCGCCGCCACCAACCGATCGGAATCATGCTTGAGCATCGGTAGTAATTCGATACAAGAACGGGGCGATGCGGCTTTCAAATAGGTTAAAACCGCTTCTCGGACAAAACCCGTGGGATGACGCAGACAGACTAACGTTGCTGCTGGTGTCAAACTGATATGAGCCGCCCGTGCTAAATGGAAACAACAAGCCAGCGTCCAATCCGAGAGAAAATGACGAAACTCAATCAATCGTCGCAGGCGATCGCTGGGATTCATCGGTTGATAAGACACCAGTTCTTGCAAACATTCCAGCTTTTCGCCAAAGGAACGGCGATCAAACAGCGTTAAAAAGGCTTGCTTTTGGGGAATATCTATGGTATTGTCCAATATTTCCAGTCCCATCGCAATATTGGAGCGAGACTCAGATTCCAGATTAAAGGATGCCGCTTGAATTGCACCAACCGGATAAAGAAACTTCATCAGCAAAAAACAATTCTCCAGCAAATCCTTTTGCTGATCATTTAACGCCCGTCGCAGCAAATCTGCCTCCTGTCCACTGATCAGTTCTGGCTTCAAATCCACCAGAGCGGCATAAATCTGACCCAAAAACAGCAGTTCTTGCTCAATTAACGTCTCAATCCCACTCCGTCCCAACTGATCTAGCACCACATCGATTCCTTGCTCATTGGGAATTTTCAATAAGCTGCGGAGAATATTACGACGGCTGATCCCCCAACTCGTCATTAACTGTTGCACCAGATAGTTCAGGGTTTCGGGTGTGCCAATCTCCGCCAACGCCGTCCAAGCTTGTACCCGAACTAAATCCGGTTTATGGATATCTTCTGCCAACTCCAGCAGCAACGGAATGGCTTCATTCCCCAGACGCACCAACGCCATGCGAGCCGCTTCACGAGTCGATTTGTAATAAAGTCCTCGTACTAGCGATGGATAAGACTCTTCCAAATGAGTTGCCGCAATCACCTCTAATAAAGCGCAACGAACACGCAACGATTCATCTTTTAACAGATGAGGAATATAAACTCTCAAGGCTTGCAAATACTCTGCCTCTCCTAAGGCTCGTGTCCCCATAACTCGTTCTCGTTCCCGTTTTGAGTTCACCATTCGCCGCAGGATCTCTGTCGCTTCCGCCTTCTCTTGCGGGGTTCCCCGACGCAAGATAATCGCGGCGGCTGTGGCTCGCACCATCGGATCAACGGTTCCATGGAGATAAGGTTTAATCGTGTCAATGTCCAATTCCGGTTGAGTCAGCCAAACATAACGCAGCGCCAACGCCAACACTTCTGGCGGCGGTTTCTGCTCAATCAAGACTTGCACGTCCCGACAATAGGCGGGGTTGGGATACTCCAACATCGCCTCTAGACTCTGACACTGAAGCGCAATAGAAAGGCGAGGCAAAAGGGGAGCCAGTACCTCACCCACATTCGTGGGGTCAATCTGGGATAACAGTTGAATACAAGAGCGTTTATCCGCTTCCGTACCCGGTTGCTCTAAGGTTTCTATCACCGTTCGCTTGAACGCCTTTAAGTCAACATCAGAAAACCCTAAGCGCCCTTGTTCAGCGCTATCAACCAGCAAGGTAACGTAAGTCGAGCGCATCGACCAAGCACTCAGCAACCAGATTAGGGAGAAAAACACAATGGCAAGAATAAACATACCACTCTGCCATTGTTGAATTTGGGATTCCGGCTGTCCTGGAAATAGGTGATGCAACAGCCAAATCCCAGCGAGCATACTTATGCCCGTAACACCCGTGGTTATGGGTTCTGCAATTCCCTGTACTCGGGTTTGCAAGGCATTACGAATTCCTTCGGGTATCGGTTGAAACAAGAACGGTTCAATGCCAGCAATTAAGGTATAGCGCAGGAGTTCGTCAATAAACCGCAGAAAAATTAGACCGACGAATAATCCGGTCACGAATCCGGGAATGGTAATGACTGCACCCAATAGCTTAATCACCACATCCAGTAAACCACTCAATGTGATTAAGCCCATAATCGCTAAGGACGCAGGTAGCATCATCGCCGCGACAAAGACGCCCAGACGTTCCACAGCGCGACTGGATAGGAACCACTGAGAGGTGAGTTCAAATATGCCGACAATCCCACTGAATAACCCCAAAAACCCAGCAATATCTGAGGCTTCTAAATTTGCCTCTAATTGACCCAGATATTGGAACTCTACCAGCAGATACAGGGCTTCACCGAGAATAAAAAAGGCAAATAACGGCACAATATAGCGTTGTAGATGTCCGGTCGTGCGGCGAACCACAAATTTCTGGTCATCGTCTTCCCAATCCCTTGTGGGTAAGTTAGGAAAGGCTTGCTGGTAGCGTTGGGTTAAATAAAACAAAGTACCAGCGCCAACCATCATCATCAACGCCGCCACCACGAGAACGTTTTGAATTGTGCCGACAACCAACAGCAGCAGGGGTAAAGAAAAGCCGGAGATCACATCAGCCACTAAGAGTCCTGATGACACAATCGGATAGGTGCGCTTAATTTCCCGAATATTGAATAATTGATTCGCGGCAACTTGAGAGTTGAGATCATTGAGAACTTCGACCGCATCCATCCACAATCGCAACAGAAAAACGGTACCCAAGGCGATTAACCCGTTTAAATAGCTAAAGCCTAGGGTCAACCGTAAGATCAACAAGGGTACGCCCGTTAGGAAAGCGACTGTGACCAAGACACCCCTCATCGGTACCCGTTCTTGTAGCCAAGAGTATAAGACACCTAGTCCAGACACCATCAGGGAGCTGGCGATATAAATGACGGGTAACCACCTCGCACCATATTCGTCCAAGAACAGTGCTGTCGCACTATACTCAAACCAAAGCAGCCCAACTGAAGTAGCGGTGTAGAAGGCGAACATCAAAAAGGTGCGCTCGCCTTCTTCTGGACGAAGATTGACCCATTCTAGGATTCGCCGTACCCATTCATTTTGAATGCGAGTACGAGTTTGTAGTTTCATTTAGCAGTTTTTCCTTAGTCGTTAGTCCTGAGTCATTAGCTATAGTCCATAGCGGCTAACCCATGACTAATGACTAATGACCAATGAACCCAAGTCTTATTTTTTGGAAGAGAGTAGCATCATCATATTACGACCTTCCCGTTTGGGGGCTTGCTGCACTTCAGCAACGTCCTGTAAATCCGTTGCCATGCGCTTGAGCAAGTCTTCGGCTAAGTTGGCGTGCTGAATTTCTCGCCCCCGAAAGGTAATCGTGGCTTTAACTTTATCTCCTGATTTCAGAAAGCGCCTAGCGGCGTTGACACGCACCTGGTAGTCATGATCATCAATCTTATAGCGCATCTTGACTTCTTTAACGTCCGCCGTGTGTTGCTTCTTCCGGGCTTCGCGAGCTTTCTTCTCCTGTTCAAATTTGTATTTGCCGTAGTCCATGATGCGGCACACGGGCGGATCTGCCTTATCGCTAACCAAAACAAGATCCAATTCTTTTTCCTCAGCGATGCGTAAAGCCTCTTGAGGAGCAATGATTCCTAGCTGTGTGCCATCGGTATCAATCGCACGAATCTTAGGATAGCGGATTCTTTCGTTGATTTGGGGTAGATCGCGTTGGCGTCTTCTATCACTCACGGGTGTCTGCTTGAATTTCTAGTTGTTAAGGGTTGGATAAAAGTAAGCGGATTTTACTTGCCATTTTACTGACTCTGAGCCAGTTTCTGTCTATCTTTTTAAGGTAACTTCCAAATTGCCGGGGGATGGCAGAGAAACCCTCGCGAGAAAGGGAATATTTGAAGCGTTTGTTAGTCCTGATTTTTCCTGGGTTATCGGGCATCTGCTGTAGAGAGTACCCTGAAGAAACCACTACAATAATAGGTAAGGATTTGTAAACGTTTTTGAAGTTGAGGCATGGTGTGAATCCATCGGTATCGTGGCAGCAACGAGTCGGCAATCAACGAGACTGGGTTTGGCAAGGTTGGCAGACTCGTTATACTTATATTCGTCCACCGCAGTCTCACTCAACATTGACTCCTCCCGTTCTGCTGCTGCATGGATTTGGTACTTCTATCGGACATTGGCGTCATAACCTACCTGTACTGGGTCAGAACTACCCGGTTTATGCGCTAGATCTGTTGGGGTTTGGCAGTTCGCGTAAAGCTGGGACAACGTATACGATTGAGTTGTGGGTCAATCAAGTTTATGAATTCTGGCGAACCTTGATCCAACACCCCGTAGTCTTAGTGGGTAACTCAATCGGTTCACTGGTGGCTCTGAGCGCAGCCGCCACTCACCCGGAGATGGTTAAGGGACTTGCCTTGGTTAATTTGCCAGATTTTTCCCTGCGAGACGAGGCACTTCCGACTTGGCTGCGACCTGTGGTATCAACAGTTGAGGGTCTAGTCGCGTCTCCTGTGCTTCTCCAAAGTCTTTTTTATCTGCTGCGACGCCCATCAATTGTCCAGAAATGGGCAGGTCTAGCTTATGCTAACCCCAGGGCTATTGATGCAGAATTAGTAGATATTTTGACACAACCAGCTCGCGATCGCGGGGCGGCGGCTACATTTAGTGCGCTGTTTAAAGCGATGACCTCATCTAAATTTGGTCCTCCGGTCAAATCGGTTTTGCCAACATTGGATAGTCCTATACTGTTAATTTGGGGGCGTCAAGACCGGATGATTCCTTCCCAGTTAGCCCAGCAGTTTGCCGCTCTCAACCCGAATATCAAGTTGATCGAGTTGGATAATGCGGGTCATTGTCCTCATGATGAATGCCCAGAACAGTTTAATCAGATGTTACTCGATTGGTTAGCTGGGATTTAGTTAAGTAGATAGGCACAATAAAAGTTAATGGCTCTGATCGTCATTTGTCATTTGTCATTCGTCATTTGTTGATTGTTCATGGTTCATCGGTACTCCTCTTCCCCAGCTTCCCCAGCGCCCCCCGCTTCCCCAGCTCCCCCTGCTCCCTCTGCTCCCTCAGCTCCCCCAGCTCCCCCCGCTTCCCCAGCTCCCCCAGCTTCACCAGCTCCCCCAGCTCCCTCTGCTCCCCCCGCTCCCCCCGCTCCCCGCCTCCTGCACCTCTGGGTTAAGATCAAAGCGGAATGAGAAAAGTCTCCCGCTTGCATTGAACTATGAACAGCGCTAATTATACAGATACCTTAGACTGGACACCTGAAGCTAAGGCGAAACTCAAAAAAATACCGTATTTTGTGCGTACTCAAGCTCGACAACGGATTGAGCATTTAGCTCGTGAGGCTGATTTGGATGTCGTTACCGTAGATATTGTTGAGCAAGCTAGGATTGAGTTTGGTCAATAGGAACTAACGTTTACAAGCGGACGCAAGGAGAGCCGGTCATTCCCACAAGTTCATGACTTGTTGACAGGCGCGACACGTTAGAGTTGTCGCCGTAAAGGTTAGGACAGACTTATTACTTGTTAGAGTCCGCTAACTGTGGTTATTGCACCGATGCTCTAGAAAATCCCTAGATGTCTCAACTATTATATAGGCTTGTATTGCAGTTATTCTCATGCCATTGATAATCCTGGTTGTAGATGACAACCTAGGTACTCGTCTTTCTGTGAGCGATTACCTGGAAATGTCAGGCTATTCAGTTGTAACGGCAGAAGATGGTCAAGAGGCTCTGTCTCTGATTGACAAGTATCATCCTCACCTAATCGTCACCGATATCAATATGCCGAAATTGAATGGCTATGAACTTGTGCAACAAGTTCGGAAACGACCAGCTTTCCGCTTGTTACCTGTGGTTTTTTTAACGGAGCGCAGTAGTACTGAGGAGCGGATTAAGGGCTACCAGTTAGGATGTGACTTGTATTTGCCCAAACCCTTTGAAATGAAGGAATTGAGTGCTGTAATTCGGAATCTGCTGGAACGGTCTCAGATGATGCAAGCCGAATTGCGATTCTCTTCCACTGATACAGGACAATCACGCCCATCGCCGGAGACTCCGGATACTCTGCCAAAATCCGAATCAACTCCTCGTGCGATCGCCTCCCCCACCTCCCCATCCAATGTACTGCATCTGACTCAACGGGAACAACAGGTTTTAGACTTACTGACCACAGGGTTATCCAATAGCGAAATTGGGAACAAGCTACACCTGAGTCCTCGGACGATTGAAAAATACGTCAGCAGTCTCCTGAGAAAAACAGAAACCAGCAACCGTGCCGAAATTGTGCGTTTTGCCCTGGAAAATCATTTAGTGGATTGACTAATTTGCTTTGCTATGATATGTATTTTCGTTGGCTAATTCATGATGGAAATCGCAGTATGAGCGGAGTCGTTCATTTCTGTCAATCAGTTGACCGAAAAATAGGGGGAGGCAAGAGGGGGTGGAACGCAAGCCCCTATCATTTGAAAGCGGTTAAAAAGTACATCCAGGCTCAAAAAAACAAATAACAATGCTAGTCGCTTATACCTACAAGCTATCTCCTTCTCGCCAACAGGTGTTGGTCATGGACAATCACTTGGAGATGTTGCGACTCCAGTACAATTTCAGAATCAGAGAACGTACCGAGGCTTACGAGCAGGTATCTGCTCCAGTTCTGGGAAACTACTGCAATTTGAGAACCCAAGCAGAATGCTGTCCACTCACTTGCAGTGTCAGCAAGAATGCCTTGTATGGCGACCCTTGGACTCCTAAAGGGAAAAAGAGGGGTGCATTAGCTCAACAGGATGCAGACCTACCCAATCTGAAGCGGGAACGCCCTTGGTACAAGTCAATCCAGCACCACGTTCTCCAGCAGATGCTGAGGAGAGTTGAGAACGCTTTCCAGCGGTTCTTTAAGGGAGAAGGAGGATATCCAAAACCCAAGCGTAGAAGCAAGTATCGCTCATTCAGTTATCCACCGGGAGATGTGCGGTTTCAAGGGAATAAGGTGAGACTGCCAGGAATCGGCTGGTGCAGATTCTTTCAGTCTCGTTCGTTCCCAGATGGGTTTGCGACTCGGACGGTTACTCTCAGGAAGAAGGCGGACGGCTGGTACATCTGTGTCCAGCTAAGTGATCAAACAGTTCCTGAAACTCCAACACCTGATACTGCTCATACAGCAATCGGTGTGGATTTGGGGATTAAGAAACTCGCATCAGTTAGCACTGGAGACTTAATTGCCAATCCCCAGTTTGGGAAGAAGGGACAGCGCCGCCGTCAACTCCTATCTCGCAGGGCATCCCGGAAAAAGAAAGGTTCTGCCCGCCGTGGTAAAGCCTATTCAGCTCTAGCTCGACTAGAGCAACGAGTAGAACGACAACGAACAGACTACCACTGGAAGGTTGCCCACCAGTTAGTAGGTTCTGCCGACTGCATCATCTTTGAAGATCTCAATATCAAAGGAATGATGGCACGGTGCCAACCTAAACTAGACCCGGAAACCGGGAAGTACCTGAAAAACTTTCAGGCACAAAAGCGGGGATTAAACCGAGCTATAGCGGATGCAGCTTGGGGCGAATTGAAACAGAAGGTCAAAGTTGTGGCTGCCAAGTCAGGCGTTCTGGTTCATCAAATCAACCCCAAGCATACATCCCAGGAGTGTAGTTGCTGTGGTTATGTCAGTCCAGCCAATAGGGATAAGGAGAAATTCCTCTGCGAATCCTGTGGCTGGATAGCTGATGCGGACGTAGATGCAGCCGCTGTAATTAGACAACGAGGATTGTCGGAACTTGGAATCAATATTCCACTACCCGTAGTCCACGGGAAAGTTACGCTCAAGGAGCCTGTAAAAGACAGGGTACATCAGTTGGGTTGCTAACTGAGCCTGAGAACCCTCGAATGGAATGGGAACAACTCAGTCTATTTGAGTGGAGGGAGGAGTGAGTAATTACTCTTCAGAATCCCCCGCATTCCATGCGCGGGGAGTCTTCAACACATTGTCAACTGATCTAAGGCACAATAGTAGTAAGGGCTAGCTGGAGTTGCTAGGGATCAATTTGAAAGAATTGACAATTAGTAACTCTAACGCTAAAATACCGAATTCACACTGCTTTAGACCATGCTTCAAGACACTCGAACCATACGCTACTATCAGCAACTTACAGATGCTCTAGTTTTTATGTGGAACCGGGGATATCGCTTTGACGAACTGCGTTTGTACATTGATGGCTATCTTGATGCTCTTCGACATAGTAACGCTATAGAAGTTTATTTGATTCATCGCTTGGAGGAAGATGCTGTTCGTTATCTACGCGATCCCTCCAACTTTGAAGCCGTACCCTTACCAGAACCCGAAACTGACTACTATTAAACCTGGATGAGGTACTTCGGTGTGGGCGCTCTCCCTTCACCTGTGTCAACTTAAGCCACAATCCTTGCTAATCTCCGGTAGCTCCCAGACGCGCCGTGGCACGTCTCTACATTGTTCTTAGGGCTATATTAGCTTAAGTTTACGCTAATATACGGCTTGCGCTCCTACATTTGGACGTACACTCAACACGGAAAAACTACATAGATTGAAAAAGCCTGCTTAAGCAGGCTTTTTGGTTGATTTTGCGCTCTATAGCTTAGAACGGGAAAGATGTCAAGATGCCAATGCCACTTCGACCATCTCCTGTAATTCGCCGTTCTGATAAAGCTCGATCATCACATCTGAGCCACCAATGAACTCGCCATTCACGTAAACTTGGGGAATCGTGGGCCAATTGGAATATTCCTTAATGCCTTGACGCACTTCCGGATCATCGAGAACATTCACGGTTGCGTAGGAAACACCCAAGGTATTCAGGATTTGGGCGACATTGTTGGAAAAACCACATTGGGGCATCAGTTTGGTGCCTTTCATAAACACCACAATTTTGTCCTGGTTGATGAGCTGGTCAATCCGTTCTTTAACTGCTGGTGTCATAGCTTTGCTGAAATGTTTTGTGTAGTTTTGTATGGGTCTAGTGTAGCGAGAGTTTATACAGCCTGACGGGTAGCTTGCCAAGATTCAGGGGTATAGGTTTTCAGCGCTAGGGCGTGAATGGCTTCGCTCGCCATTGCTTGCTGGAGAGCGCCGTAGACAAGCTGGTGCTGTTTTACCAAGCTTTTGCCTTCAAACTGGGAGGACACAACGATCGCTTGCAGATGATCACCACCGCCGGTTAAGTCTTGCACCTGTACCTGAGCATCAGGAAGTTCTGCTTTGATCATTGTCTCAACTTGCTCTGGACTAATCATACCCACTCCATTTTTATTCAACGTTCTACATATTAATTTAACGTTCTGGAGTCACGGATGAAGTCGGTTCGCTATTGCCAGAGGGGGGGAAGGGAGAACCGACGAATCCCAATTCAAAAAGCTGCTGGTAAGCTTTTTTGCCCAAATCACGGGTGGGATTCTGAGAACGAATGATCTGAATCAGTAAGGGAACCGCTAATTCCGGTTGATCTTGGGCGCGATGTACCAACGCCAACTGATAGGTGGCTTCATCCCGCATTTCTGCTGTCTTGAGTGCGTTTTGCCGATGCTCATTGAAAATCCGGTTATCAATTCCCGAAAAACTTTCAGCCAACTGCTGATAGAAATTAGACAATTGGTTGAAAACTTGACGCGCCTGCTGAAGTTTTTGAGAGGCTAACGTATAGTCTTGAGCTTCAATGGCTTGATTTGCCTCTACCATTAACCGCTGTCCCCCCTGTAAACTCAGCAGGCTATCGTCCTGAGTTAAGGGGCGTAGCTCAGTAGAATCATCTGGCTCAGGCTGCATTTGGCTGACCTCTTCTGGAAGCGCAGCCGCTTGAGTTTGAGCGTGGGCGGGAGATAAGAGCGCCACACTCGTTGTGAAGGGAAAGGCAACAAGGCAGGTAAAGCCAAGGCTATGAATCGTTCCAGAAGAGATCATGTAAAAAATAGGGATAGTATTTTAACAAACACAGAAACCTTTGGGTATCTTACCATCGCCAGATGCGGCAAGGGGAGTCAGATGATTATCGCTAGACTTGGGGGCAAGGAATTTGCCGTCCATCACTAACCATCAGCGATGACCCGATTACCAGGCAGTGGGGCTGTCTAAACCAGCTAGACTGAAACAATACCCGGAAGGTTTCATAGAAATCCGGAGTAATAGGATCAAGAAAAATAGTCATCGAAACTCCTTTGGGTCCCAAACCCTGTCTTTATCAGACAGCTTTACAATTAAATGCTGGTTTTTAAATGGAGATAATCCCAGGAACCAGCTCGTCCTGTAATAAGTCCCTTCGCCTACCCAGTCCAAGATGTCTTGGCATTACCCAACGCCTAACCAATTAGGCTTAGAGATAGTCCGAACTAGGGAAGTATTCGGAAGTCTGTGCCAGAACTAGGCTCACTTAGGCTATTCACCGCTTACGTTGTCCAAACTGGCTTGATCAATCCTTGTCCCTTTTAGGGCAAGGTTGGTGAAAATTAATGATCTTGTACGATTGACGAGTAATCTATTCTAAACCATGATCCCGCATCCTGATTCTCTGCCAGACGATTCTCCTCAAACCACGCCGATTCCCGAAGAAAGCATCGGTCTGCTCCTGCAACGGGGCGGTGAAGAACTAGGATTACTCAAGGTGCGCGATCGCTTCACCCTTTGCTCCCCTGAAATCCCCGTCGAGCAGCTCGAACAAGCCCTGAGTATCCACCACCAGCGCCAAATTCCCCGCACTCAGCTAGCCGAATTTACGGTTGACGCCGAACACCGGGATGAGACAATGCAAACGGTACGCGATCGCGAAGATGTTGTCTTTGCTAGTCATGTTTACCAACTCAAGGACGATCCAGCGACCTTCATTTACCTGGGCGATCAACTGACGATTCAATTTCACCCCGACACCGATGACGCCACAATCTCCGCCATTGAGACCGAATTTGGCTTAAAATCCGTGCGATCGCTCATTGGTATTCCCAACACCTTTATCTTTCAACTCACCCCGAATTCCCCAGAGAATCCGCTAAAAATAGCCAATCGACTGATCACACGCCCCGAAGTCTTAACCGCAGAACCCCAGATCATTGTTCCCAAACAGCCGAGCTACCATCCCCAAGACCCCTTATACCCTCAACAGTGGTATCTAAATCACAATGGTGGTTCAAATTTAGCCCCACGTTCTCATATTGACGTAGAAAAAGCCTGGGATATTACCCGGGGAAATCGCTCCATTGTCGTGGCAGTAGCCGATGATGCCATTGATGTCAACCACCCCGATTTTCAAGGCACCGGAAAAATTGTTGCGCCCAAAGACTTTAAAGACAAAGACTTTATTCCGCTACCCAGTGGTTCTGGTGAAAGTCATGGCACCGCTTGTGCAGGGATTGCGGTGGCTGAAGAAAATGGTCAGGGTATTGTCGGTGTCGCACCCGGATGTGCGCTGATGCCCATTCGCACCAGTGGGTATCTGGATGACACGAGTATTGAAGAATTATTTGACTGGGCAATTGAAAATGACGCCAGCGTCGTTTCTTGTAGCTGGGGTGCGGCAACCGTTTACTTCCCCCTCTCCCTACGGCAACGGGCTGCCCTAACCCGTGCGGCGACTGAGGGGCGCGGCGGGAAAGGTTGTGTGATCGTCTTTGCCGCCGGAAATGCCAATCGCCCCATCCATGGCACCATCTTTGAGCGCGGTTGGACAAATGAGTTACTGCGTGGACCAACCAACTGGCTCAGTGGTTTCGCCGTACATCCAGATGTGATTGCAGTTTCGGCTTGCACCAGCCTGAGCAAAAAAGCGGCATACAGTAACTGGGGGACGAATGTCGCCGTTTGCGCCCCCAGCAACAATGCTCCGCCAGGAATGTGGTTTGAAAAAACAGGTTTTATTAGCACGGCTCCCCAAGTGAATGCCCCCACGCCGGGTAATGGTGTCTTTACCACCGACTTACTCGGCGTGGCTGGATATGAAGTCGGTGATTTTGTCAGAAGTTTTGGTGGCACATCGAGCGCCTGTCCCGTTGTCGCGGGTGTTGCGGCGCTGGTTCTCTCAGCGAATCCTGATCTGACGGCGGAACAAGTCAAACGCATCCTACAAGATACAGCCGACAAAATTGTAGACCGTGATGCGGATTCCCAGCTCGGTATGCGATTGGGCACTTATGATACGAATGGGTATTCCCAGTGGTTTGGTTATGGTAAGGTTAATGCTTTTAAAGCGGTACAAGCAGCCCAAAAGCAACGAGTTCAAACGGCTAAGGTTGCCCAAGTCTTAAAACGACGCAATGATCACAACCTAGCTATTCCTGATAATAATTCCCGTGGTGTGACTAGCACACTTCAAATTACTGAATCTGGTTTAGTGCAAGATATCCAGGTGACGGTGGACATTGAACATGACTTTTTGGGAGATTTAGAAGTGGAGTTGAGATCACCCAAGGATCAAACTGTACTGTTACAAAGTCGTACATTGGGTGTCAATACTCAACTCCAATACACCTATTCGGTAAACAATACCCCTGCGCTCAAGTCGTTGCTGAACCAGGATAGTTTTGGTCATTGGCAGTTGAGGGTCATCGATTCTGTGCCGACGGATACAGGGAGACTTAAAAGCTGGGAATTAGTTATCGGAATTTGAATTTGTCATTTGTCATTTGTCATTCGTCCTTTGTCATTTGTCATTCGTCCTTTGTCCTTTGTCCTTTGTCATTTATTAATCAGTAATCAGTTATCCAAGGAAAGATGATGTAGCTTGCACTACCGCATTTCCAGCAGTTTATGACATAAGATACAATAACTGAATCGATATATTGAGCTTCAGGGAATAGTAGGCATCTACGTGAATGGGGTTATTTTTGCTACGGTAATGTGGCTACTCAGCCGAATGGTTATCGCGATCGCTATGTTGGTGATTGCGCCCTTATTGCCTGCGCCACCTGGGGGCATTCAACCGACAGTTAGTTGGGATGTCTTTTTGGCGTGGGATAGTTATTTTTATGAGGCGATAACGATCTCAGGGTATGACTATGTTAATGATGGTCAGGGACATAATGTGGCGTTCTTTCCCTTGTTTCCCTTATTGGTTCGGGCGGTAATGAGTGGGGGATTGCCCTTTAACGTAGGGGGGACTGTTGTCAATAATCTGGCATTTTGGGGAGCGCTCATTGTTCTCTATGCTTGGGTGCAAGAGAGTCATGGACAGAAGGTTGCCCGCTGGACAACAGCGGTTTTAGCTTGGTGTCCTTTTTCTCTATTTGGCACGGTAATTTATACGGAGGGGTTATTTCTGTTGTTGAGTACAGCCGCTTTGCGATCCTTTGACCGGAAACACTACGGTTGGTCAGCGTTATGGGGAGGATTAGCCAGTGCGACACGATTACCAGGAATCGCTCTATCTCCAGCATTTTGGCTGGTGGCTTGGCGAGAGAAAAGACCTGCGATCGCGTATCTTCCTAGTTTAGCCACCGCCGGGGGAGTGGGACTCTATAGCCTCTACTGCGGGATTCGTTTTGGGGACATGCTTGCCTTTTTAAGAGTGCAACAGGCATGGCAACCTGAACAAGCGTTTTACGGACAGGGCTGGTTGAAGATGCTGGTGCAAATTTCCGCCGGGACAGCCAACTGGAATCGGGGTTGGCTTCATGATCCGTGGCATCCCTTGATTTTTGTCACGATTTGTGCATTAGGTTATTTATTATGGCGATCGCGTAGTCCTGGGGAGAATTCACAGAGTCGTGCCGAAGACTGTATTCCGCACTACACCCCACACCCGACACCCCCCATCCGACACCCTGTCTTACACACTCTTCAACCCTCCTGGCGATCGCACCTGAAACGGCTGTGTGTGGATAAAGGGTATGGCTTTTACCTTCTGGGAATTCTCCTGTGGCTTTTAGCCGGAGATCCGCTAATTAATATGATCATGGTTTGGGGGGGTGGCTATTTACTCGTGCGACAGCGAACAAAGCTTAGACCTGTTACCGTCATCTATGGCTTGTGCAGCTTAGCCGTGATTTTAAGCCCAGGTCGCACCATTTCGGCTGAACGCCATGCGTATGGTATTGTATCCATTGCGATCGCCTTAGGTCTGTTGCTGGCTCGTTATCCCCGATGGGGATGGGCAACACTCCTATTTTTCACTCTAGTATTGCTCAGCTTCGCCGTTCGATTTTCCCAGCACCTTTGGGTGGCTTAGATTTTAGATTGGAAGAATGTCAGCCGGGTCGTGTATAAATGGTGTTATTATAATCAGCGAGGTTTATATTCGGCTGTATCGTTTGTTTTTATTTACGGACAGGCATGTCTCCGAATCATAAGTCTCTACATTCATTGATTTTGGAGATACTCTATGTCGATTTACATTGGTAACCTGTCCTATGATGCTACGGAAGAAGACATCACCAGTATTTTTGCTGAATACGGGACAGTGAAGCGGGTTCAGTTACCCACGGATCGGGAAACAGGTCGGATGCGCGGCTTCGGTTTTGTGGAAATGGACTCAGAAGCTGAAGAATCTGCCGCTATTGATGCTCTAGACGGTGCTGAATGGATGGGTCGGGATTTGAAAGTGAATAAAGCTAAACCTCGTGAGCCTCGGGGTCAAGGAGGCGGTGGTCGTCGCGGCGGCGGCAACCGGGATGGATTCTCTCGACGTTACTAAACCAGAATAATGCGGGTGCAATCAGCTAATTCATGGTGGTGTTTCTCAATGTCTCCTAGATGCTGGACTATCGAGTCAACAACCCGTCGCTAAGTCTAAGGGTTGTAGCGAGGGCTTAGAAAAGTCTGTGTTGACCCGGCTAGGTTTTGCTAGCAGCCTTTATCGAGAAGTAGAGACGCGCCACGGCGCGTCTGTACGTACCTGGGAATGCGCTGGAATTGACCAGTTGAGAGGTAGTTCCAATCGGCGGAAACTGAACAGTTAAACTAAACAGGTAAAGAGCAGGTTAAGAAGAATGATATTGGGCAAGTAGCGCTCGATAACAACTTCAAGGCTCACTTTCACCGGAATAATTCGACTTTAAGTTTAGGCGCAAGCCAACCCATAAGCGTACAGGCTAAAAGCACGAGTCTGCAACTGCACCGATGAAAGGCGAAGACAATATGTCTTCCCGTCGTTAACAAGTCTAAGGCAGTAGGGATTTTCCAATTTTCTTTGGCTCAATAGAAGCAATCGGTTTTGTCTTGCGTTCCTCTTCTACGTTCATATTTTAAATTCTACGTTCATAGTCAATGACTGCCGCTTACGAGAGTTGAAGCGGCAGCTTGGAAGAATCAGATTCAAACTTGAAGATTGGAGGAGGAGTTTAGGCATTTC
Source organism: Coleofasciculus sp. E1-EBD-02 (assembly GCF_040218245.1). Lineage (NCBI taxonomy): Bacteria > Bacillati > Cyanobacteriota > Cyanophyceae > Coleofasciculales > Coleofasciculaceae > Coleofasciculus > Coleofasciculus sp. E1-EBD-02. Next base: position 30,116 of record NZ_JAVJQN010000007.1, read on the forward strand.
TGCTAGATGTTGTCAGGTATTGAGCAATTCACTCAAGCTAAGGAGGAAATAAAATGGCACAGGTGACTGTCGGTGAACATGAAGGGATCGAGTCAGCCCTCCGCCGATTTAAACAAGCTGTCTCCAAGGCGGGAATTTTTCCCGATATGAAGAAACATCGCCACTTTGAAACGCCGATTCAAAAACGTAAACGTAAAGCCATTGCTAGGCATAAGCAACTGCGGCGGCTTTCTCGTTATCGCAAAAAACGGTTTTAACATAAATTCGCGGAAATCTCCATCCGTCTATACGGTGGGTATGGATAGCGAGTAAAAATACGGGTTCGATACCCTCTATTTTGACATTTGTTATTAGTAGACACCTGTATTTTCTAGGTGTTATACTAATAGCAACTCTCCTAGGTTCACATGGTAAGGCATGGGAGTCAAGATGGTTGAGCCAGGTGTTATAGAGATGTAGTCCTTGCGCGTGAACTTTCCTCGACCACCGTTTGCTTTTATAGCATTCTCCAAAAGAATAGCGCAAGATGTCTAACGACATTATTCGGTTAGTACAGACGTAGCATGCTACGTCTCTACAACCATAAACCGCGAAAACCAAGCGGACTAACAAAATACTACTGCCTGTGGAAGACGGGCAGTTGCCTGTTGACGCTGAGTAAGACCATTACCAGATTGACCCTTCGACTACCCTCAGGGTCAACACCGAGCGTAGTCGAGGTGTTGAGTTCTGGACTTTCTACTTTTAGAAATTAGAAAGTACCCAACGTGGCATCGGCGGATGAAGCGGGAAATCCCAAAGACGAATAAGACCGTCCTTGTTTGCTAGTTGGAAGCCCCAAATAAGAGCGAAGCAAGTTGGGGTACTTCATGTGTTCACTCTTATGCAGTAATCATGACTCCAGAAGCTATACGCACAGTTTCTCAGCTAAGGCAAGAGTTCTACGATCGATTTGCCGCAAAGATGAACGTGCCAGTGAAGATTACAACCCGCAATTCATCAACGGGTAATCTGCCAATGGCATCTTGGATCGATGATCGGCAACGCATGAATTATTTGTGTATTTATGTTCACACAGCCCCTGATGAATTACTCCCGGAACGACCCTTTATTTTGCGTGTGTCTATTAATAAAGGAGCAGGTATCATTCAATCGAGGCTGTGGGGACGAGATTGCCGGGGAATTAATCAAAGCTGGCACTTTGACCTAACGCTATTACCTGAGGAAATTTTAGACTTTTGTACTTGGATCGTTAGGTTAATTAAATTTCATCGGCAAGGTGGTGTTCTGGATGTCCCTGAACCTCCTCATCCATTTGATTTTAAAATGTCTACTGGCAATTTGCTAGTTAATGAGGCTTGGACTCAGAAAGCGCGGCAGGAAATTAGAGTGGGTCATTAAAGGGAACGGGGAACGGGCAACAGGGAACAGTGCAAGTAGGGCTTTGGGTTTTAATTTGTGGATAAAAATAAGTTAAAAATAAAGTGATGCAGGAGAGGATAAGTTGGACAAGGAGCATCTATCCGCTGAAGCAAAGGCGATACGCGATCGCTTGTTTGGATGGGATAGTCCCACTCAAGCGCAACTCGAAGAAATTGCCACCGTTGAATACCTGTGGGGACGGCTGCTAGATACTATATTGGAAAGTTGTCCAGATAACCGAGAACGTGATCAGGTAATTGTCCACCTAGAGAGTGTGCGGGAATGGATGCGAAAGTCAATTATTCGGGGAGAGGACAGGAAGTAGATAAACTACCCAGACCTGCTAAGAGCTGAGGTCTGGGTTTTCAGTAGCCCTGAAGTCATTAAACAAGCTAAGCTGGACATACTCAACAGTTCGGCTTAACTTGCACGATAACCCCGTGCCTCCAGGCTGGTTTATAGACAGCCCCACAAGTGCAATATTATTAGCTCCATTAAAGTCAGCATCCCCATGCCAACCACAATGCCCACACTTAAAAGTCTTGCCACTACGGTAGGACTTTCCCTTTACTGGGTGAATGTGCAGACACTTGTTGCATATTTGAGAAGTATAGGCAGGGGGGACTGGGATAACTTGAACGCCAACAGAAGCTGCCTTATACTCAATAAACATTCGTAACTGATAAAATGCCCACGAGTTTGAACGTCTACGCTCTGTCTTGCTTCTGGGTTGCTCGTTGGTTCTTTCCCTTATGCCTGTTAAGTCTTCTATAGCAATTGAGGCACTTAACTCAACTGCCTGTTTGACCACTGACTTAGAAATATTATGGTTGAGCCATTGTTGGTAGCGTCTCTCCCTCCCCGACAGCCGTTTCAAAACAACTCGACACCTACGTCGAGTTGTTCTCGTACCTTTCGAGGCTTTTTTCTGGAGAGATGCTCTAACCCTGGAAAACTTATCTCGCACCGACTGAATCTGTTTGCCGTCCCACCTTTGAGCCTCTGATGTAACAGCAATGTCGCGACGCCCCAAATCGACACCAATCACCTGATCAGTATTTTTTGGGTCTGGAGGAGTGTCCTTAATCTGAACATGGAGATAGAACTGACCGTCGCGGTGTTTACATAGTTGAGCTGAAGTTGGCTTCCTCCCTTTGAGCTTTCCTCTCTGGTAGTTACCGGGCTTCAACTCAACTCGCTCTCTACCCTGAACAGTAGCAAGGCTTACCGTCCAGTCGTGTTCACGAAATCGAAACAAATCCTGATCACAATCCATACTGCTTGGCATAAAGCCTTTAACCGGCTTGCCTTTTTGCTTAGCTACCTTTCGGTTAGCCGCTACTCTTGCACAAGCTCTGACCGCCATATTCGCTACCAAATTGAATTGGCTTTTAATGGTTTGATAGGTCAAAGATTGGATGGCTATCTTGTTGGTCAGCTTTGGATCGGTATGTTCGTTCACGTAGTTGCAAGCATCCGCTTTCCGCCTGAAGGGTTGCCTCCAATTTGGCCACCTGTTCAGGTGAGGATTGAAGTTTTACAACTATCGTGAGAACTTGTTTCATGACTACTACCATACCACCGAGCGGTAAATATTGGAAATACTTCGGGTGTTTAACCCTCGTATTTCCCGCTCTCCCCCTATGGCTTACCTCCACTTCGTTCCGGTTGAAGCAAGATTCCCCTCGCGATTACGGTGGAGAAATTCAAGTTAATGGCGAGGAGCGTCATACTTAAGGGAGCTTGATCTGAGGGTATTCGAAGCGGTATTCATGGATGAAGCAACGCTGATAGGATAAAAAAGTTACCAAACTGCAACGATGTAGCCATTGGCGTTTATCGAGTCAACACACGTTATCTTCTATGCCAACAACGACTGACTTTCTCACCTATACCCAATGGATAGGCATTCTCACCCTAGTTTGCGGAGTTCTTAGCCTCTTAGGTTTTATCTTTAAATGGGGCATCCGATTTCGGCTGGTGGGAATTACGGGCTTTATGGGAGTGCTAACAGGCGGCTTATTTGCGCTAAGTATCGTCCCGTTTAGCCGTACAGTGATTCCTGGTGCAGCCCGCTTTACCTTAGTCTACGACAACGGAGGCAACCAAGCCGTTATCGCTTTGCCCACAACAATCAACGAATCTCAACTGGAAGCTAGTCTGCGCCAAGCCGCCAGCGACTTGTTTTCTTATGGGCGTTTGGGTGGAGCAAATAATCAACTGACGATTCGCGCCCGCACTGTGATCCACCCAGAACCCGGTGTATCTAAACCCCTAATTGTAGGTAAAATCAGCCGATCGCTGGCTGAACGTGATGATGAACAGATGACTATCAATATTTACAAAGAACGCTTGGCACAATTACCAGATACCTCCACCTGACTTTTCAGGGGAAGTCTTGAAACCAAGTGGGTAGGGGAGATAGGAGAGATAAGGTAAGATAAAAATTCAATTGGCTGAAACCTCTGCTAAAAACTGATGACTAACCTTGCTCCTCCCTCATTGCTGTCGCTCACAGTTGCCCCAGCGCAGGTGTTGCGCGGTGTCCAAGCATTAGCGCAATCTGGAGAGGCGATCGCGTCTTTGGGTCATCGTCCGTTAATTGTCGGCGGGAATCATACCTTGGCGACGTTATCACCGCAGCTAGAACCGATCTTGAAACAGTCGGTGTTAACTTGTGCTACGGCATCTTATAGTCCCGATTGCAGTGAAGTCTCCCTCGCATCCCTCAAAGAAGCAGCAACCTGCCATCAAGCCGACTTAATTATTGGTGTGGGAGGTGGCAAAGCCTTAGACACCGCTAAACTCCTAGCTCATCAATGTCACCTTCCGGTTGTGACAATTCCCACCTCTGCCGCTACCTGTGCCGCTTGGACAGCACTTTCTAATATTTACTCAAGTGAAGGGGCTTTCCTGTATGATGTGAGTCTGAATCGCTGCCCAGATTTACTCATCCTGGATTACAGCGTAATTGAAACAGCCCCCCAACGTACCTTAATCGCCGGAATTGGAGACGCCTTAGCGAAATGGTATGAGGCATCTGTGAGTAGTGGTGATTCGGCTCAAACCTTAATGATTGCGGCGGTGCAACAGGCGAGGGTGTTACGGGATATCCTGTTTCAACAGTCAGCAGACGCCCTAAAAACGCCAGGAAGTGAGGTTTGGCGAGAGGTAGTTGATGCTTCAGTCTTGTTAGCGGGTGTGATTGGCGGTTTAGGTGGGGCGCAGTGTCGTACTGTGGCGGCTCATGCGGTGCATAATGGTTTAACCCATCTTCCCGGTTCTCACAGCGCTTTACATGGGGAGAAAGTCGCTTATGGAATTCTGGTGCAATTGCGCTTAGAAGAAATGGTACAGGGGAATCAACTTGCCGCATCTGCACGACAACAGTTATTGAAGTTTTATCGCGAAATCGGTTTACCCCAAACTCTTGATGATTTGGGGTTAGGGAATATCACGTTGGCACAGTTGCGCCAGGGGGCAGATATTGCTTGTCAGCCGCAGTCGGATATCCACAGATTACCGTTTGATGTGACACCTGAACAGCTTATGGCGGCGATGGTTTCGACAACAACACCTGTGGAAAAAAATTGCAGTCCCGTTTTATCGGCGGCGATGAATGAAAAATACGACTAAATCGATCCAGTTTTTCAAGAACTGATCGGCTTAGGATTGCACAACATACAGGGTGACACTGTCTATAACTAAGTCTGTAGATGCTGTTATAGCTTTACAGTCAAGACGTATTGTTGAAGAAACATGGCTTACTATTGGGTATTTGTGGGAATTTTTCTGCTCATTGGGGTGGGTGGAGGTTATGCGATCGCGTGCCAGAGACTTGCTCAGGATGTGCGATTGCCAAAATTGCGCCCGATCATTCCCTTCTTTTTGATTGGGGTGGTAATCCCTGGGGCAAGTTCTTCTCTGATTCCTTTTTTAAGAACGTCCTATACTCTTTTAAGCCTCAGTATTCTCTTAGCTGTCTTTACTGCTATCTATCTACTAAGTTGGCGCTGGCGTAAAAAAAAGGCAGGTTGTCTGGTATTAGATTTAGGACAAACCTTAAGCAATAAGTTGTCCTTTGGTTTAGGTTTACTTGAAGTCCTAGGTGCTAGTTATTTTACATTCTCCTTGATCCGGCAAGTTTCACAAGAAAATTACCACTTAAGTACCGATGAAGTTTACGGATTAGGCGTCGCCATCTTTTTGTGGATGTTGGCAATTTTATTAATCTCCTGGGGAGTGAGCCGACTACAACTTCGGGAAAATGCTTTTTGCTATCAATATCAGATCCTGAATTGGCATAAAATTATTTCCTATGCTTGGAAAAAATCAAAACCCAATACGTTAACGATGCGCTTGAAATCAAAGGTTTCATTCTTGCCCAAAATTGTCAGCTTTCCTATTCCTCCAGATAAACGGAATCAGGTTGAGTACATCTTGGCTAACTATGTATCGGGGAAGACACCAGCCGGAATGAGTGTTGATAATTTGGACGTAAAAAGCATACCCTTGAGCGAAGGGAAGGGTCATTTGTAGGGGCGGGTTTAGCCGTTTAATTTGGATACTTAGGGCTAATCTATCAACAAAACCCGCCCTGATCCAATGCGAGAATGAATTTTTGGACAAATGACGTAGCTTGCTTCTCAAGGGAGCGAGTATGACAAATAACAAATGATGCTCCCCATCGCCCAACTTTAATTTTTCCCACCAACTTCAGCGATTTTTCTGGAATACCGATATAATTTTCTAGTTTAGGAACGCTGCATTTTTGAATGAACTTAGATTGGATTACCCCAGCAAAGCGCCTGAGTGCTTTACCCCCTTATGTGTTTGCTCGTTTGGATGAACTCAAAGCCCGTGCCCGTGAGCAAGGGTTAGATTTAATTGATTTAGGCATGGGGAATCCTGACGGTTCAGCACCTGCACCCGTGATTGAAGCCGCTATCACCGCCCTGAATCATCCGATTAACCACGGCTATCCCCCCTTTGAAGGAACGGCTAATTTTCGCCACGCCATTACCAGTTGGTATCACCGTCGCTATGAAGTTACTCTCGATCCCGATAGCGAAGCCCTACCCCTGTTGGGTTCTAAGGAAGGATTGACTCACCTTGCCTTAGCTTATGTCAATCCTGGGGATTTGGTCTTAGTACCGAGTCCGGCTTATCCTGCTCATTTCCGAGGTCCCTTGATTGCTGGGGCTGAAATTCACAGCATGATCCTTAAGCCGGAAAATGATTGGCTGATTGATTTAGCCGCTATTCCTGAGGATGTGGCGCAACGGGCAAAGATTCTCTACTTTAACTATCCGAATAATCCAACAACAGCGACGGCTCCCCGTGAGTTTTTTGAGGAAATTGTGGCTTTTGCCCGTCGTTACTCAATTCTGTTGGTACATGATTTATGTTACGCCGAACTCGCATTTGATGGCTATCAACCCACGAGTTTACTAGAAATTCCGGGCGCGAAGGAGATTGGCGTAGAATTTCATACCTTATCAAAAACCTATAATATGGCAGGTTGGCGGGTTGGATTTGTTGTCGGAAATCGCCATATTATTCAAGGATTGCGGACGTTAAAAACAAATTTAGATTACGGAATTTTTGCCGTATTACAAACCGCCGCAGAAACGGCATTAGACTTACCTGATAGTTATGTGCATCAGGTGCAAGAACGTTACTGTCGCCGCCGAGATTTTTTGATTCAAGGGTTAGCGGAATTGGGATGGGAGATTCCTAAATCAAAGGCGACAATGTATTTATGGGTTCCTTGTCCACCGGGTCAAAATTCAACGGATTTCGCCCTGGATATTCTACAGCAAACGGGTGTGGTGGTGACGCCCGGAAATGCCTTTGGTGTCGGCGGTGAAGGCTATGTGCGGGTAAGTTTGATTGCGGAGTGCGATCGCTTGGCTGAGGTGTTACGGCGTCTTAAGCAAGCGGGGATTCGCTATCAACCCGAAGCTGTAGCCTCTGGATCACAGAAAGATGGATGACATGAACGAGGAGTAGAAGTGCGGGGAGATGGGAGGTAAGGGATGAGGAGAGCAAATGACAAATGACAAATGACAAATAATCCAATCAGGTGATATCAATCCATCCTGTTGATGGATGCTGCCAATTGTTCTGCCCTGCCAGAATAAAGATAGGACATTCGTCAGGGGGAGGATTGCTACTCATGAAATTAACCCGCCTTTTCATCGCCACAACATTGGTATTTGGGATTGGGCTATGGCATCAACCGGAAAAAGCGGTAGCCGATCAAAAATCTTTAAATTCTGAGCAATTTTCCCAATTTATCCGCGCTTTAACCACTTATCCTGACTTTTTTCAAGAGGGACGAGAACAGTTTGAACGAGAAATTCAGCGGCTCTATCAACGGCAAAATGCTGAACATGAAATGCTGCTGAAAATTAATCTAGACCTAGAGGCACAACGAGAAAGCCTTCAGCAAATCCAGCCCAGCAATTTTCCTAGCCCTCCTCAAAATAATCATATCTAGGGGCTGCTGAATAAGTCTTGTGGTGGGGTAGGGAGCTGGGGGAGCTGGGGAAGCTGGGGAAGCTGGGGAAGCATCAAAGCCCTGATAGCTAAGGGTTTGGGAGTTGTGCAGCAAGCCTTATCGAAAAGCTTTGCTCATTTCAGCCTACATTGATGCATTAACCTTTTAGGACGTAAGGCTTGCGCCCTTTGGTATTGGTGTCAACTCAAGCTCAAAAAGAAAGCCATACTTTGAGAAAGACCCCTCCCTAACCCTCCCCTTGTCAAGGGGAGGGAACTGGAATGAATGACTTTGGTTTCTAACTCGAAGATTTTTTGGCGCGATAAAAGGGTTTTTTGACGATAACGGCGGGATAAGTCTTACCGCGAATTTCCACCTCTAACGGTTGACCTATCTTAGTTAAGGATGTGGGACAATAGGCAAGCGCGATCGCTTTTCCTAGTGTTGGTGAATAGGTACCACTCGTTACCTCTCCCACGACTTGTCCCTCAGATAGCACCGAGTAACCGTGACGGGCTATATGTCGCCCCTGCATTTCAATCCCCACTAACCGACGTTCCACACCATTGGCTTTTTGGGCTTCTAGTACAGAACGCCCGATAAAATCGCCTTTACGGTCTAAATGTACCAGCCAACTTAAACCAGCTTCTAGGGGAGTCGTCGTATCATCAATATCTTGTCCATAAAGTGCCAACCCTGCTTCTAGTCGCAACGTATCCCTTGCCCCCAAACCACAGGGAGTCACTCCCGCCTGGAACAGACGCCGCCACAGTTCTACCCCAATCTCCGGTTTAACCATCACCTCAAACCCATCTTCGCCAGTGTACCCGGTCCTGGCGATAAATCCGGCTTGATCTAGAATCGTGGCATTGAGATGTCCAAAGGATTTCAGCGCGGTTAAGTCTTCCTGGACAAACGGCTGTAAGTAAGTCTCGGCTTGATGTCCTTGTAGGGCTATCAAGATGTTTTCCTGGGAAAGGTCTTGTAACTTTACCCCCGTGTTGTCCAGTTGCGCTAACAACCACTCTTTATCCTTCTGACAGGTTGCCGCATTAACAATCATCATCGCCTGCGGTTCGCCTGTTTCATCCTCCCCTTGGTGGTAAACAATTACATCATCAATGATGCCCCCTTGAGGATTCAACAATACCGTGTATTGGGCTTGACCCGGTTGTAATCGACTCAAATCTGATGGGACTAATCGCTGTAACGCTTGCCATAGCTGCTTCCCGGTAAAGGCAAATTTTCCCATGTGGGAGATATCGAACATTCCCGCATCGGTGCGTACTGCTTCGTGTTCTTGTCCAATACTGCTGTATTGGACTGGCATTTCCCAACCCGAAAAGCCAGTGAAGCGGGCATTTTGTTCAACGGCGAGGTCAAACAGAGGAGTTCTTGCAAGAGAAGGTTTTGGCTTAGCCACAGATAGTCTTGAGTCACAATGTCTTTCATATTCTACCGAGTTGTCTGACATTAACCCCTGATCTGGTAAATTGCGATCGCGCCAAGGCATCGATAAGGAGTCAGACTTTGATTAAAATTGACGGTTAAGATTGGCGAACAGTAAGAATTTGATATCCGTACCCAAATTGGCAAGCCTGTGCTAGCTTAATCATTGAGAATGTGTTCGGTTTCAGTGTTTGTGTTTAGTACAGATTGGCTTTTTTCCTTTCGACTTGACAGACTTGTCTCCGATACCCTCATCTTTATACAACTTTGAGTTTGGAGACAATCATGTCAATTTACGTAGGCAACCTATCCTACGACGTTACTGCAGAAGACCTGAGTGCTGTCTTTGCAGACTATGGTGCTGTCAAGCGGGTGCAGTTACCCACTGATCGTGAAACCGGACGTCCTCGGGGTTTTGGTTTTGTCGAGATGGAAACAGATGATGAAGAAACAGCCGCTATTGAGGCACTCGATGGGGCTGAATGGATGGGGCGCAATATGAAGGTGAATAAAGCCAGACCACGCGAAAACAGAGGGGGTAACCGCAAAAACGGTAACTTTTCGCGTCGTTAATAATTCTAATTCACTCAATTAGAATTAGAAAAGAGCCGGGAAATAAATTTCCGGCTCAAAGCTTAAGTAAGCTAAAGCTTACTAAATTTATTCAATTTAACTTCGATGGCACTGAAATCAGCATTTTAGGATTGCCGAAACTTGATAGACCGTAGGGTGGGCATTGCCCACCGGGAGGATGTCAGTGAATCGCTGCGGCTGGTGGCAGGACGAGTTTGGGTGCAGGCTTGGCGCTAGAACCATTAGAAGGCTTTTCCCCTTGACTTTGAGTCTCCTGAAGTAAAACTTCCCGAATTAATCGTGCCATCACCCGTTGGGCTAAACCGCCAGCAATTTTTTGTCCCATTTGCTGAGTTTCTGGCTTCATCAAAAATTGAGGAACAAGGGGGGCAAGTTGGAAGGGATCGAAACCGGGCGTATCTTGCAGAATTTGCCAAATTCGTTTGATATGCTCTGCACTTTGCGGTAGTTCTACGGCTTTGCTAGTGGATTCTGTTTTTTGCTGTAATCCCACTCGTTGGCGCAGAGACTCAGTTACATTATCAAAGGTTTGACGTCCAAACATATCGACGGCTTTGACAATTTCCTCGATCAATTGGTCTCGAATCAAAACACCACGTTCTGAGAATAAAAATTCTAACGTTTGATTTAAAACCTTATTCAAATCGTAATCTTGAGAATTGGCGGCATTCCGCAATAAATTTTCCAGACGATTCCAGCGGAAATTGCCCTCTTTGACGAGTAAGTCTTTTAGAGAAGCGCGTAATTGGGGGGAAGAATCTGTTAACAAACGCTTTGCCACATAAGGATAAGCTTTACTGAGAACCTTGAAGTTCGGATCAACATTAATCGCAATCCCTTCCAATGTGACCAAGGAACGAATAATTAGGGCATAGTAGGCGGGAACTCGAAATGGATATTCATACATCACTTCCGAGAGTTGGTCAGTGATACTTTTGAAATTGAGTTCGGCAACACTAGCGCCTAAGGCATTGTTAAAAACATTAGCAAGCGCTGGAATAATTGGGGTTAAATCCGTATCTTCCGACAGAAACTCTAAGTTCACATAGTCATGAGCTAAACCCGCGAAGTCCCGGTTAACTAAATGAACAACCGCCTCAATCAACCCATAACGCTGATAGGGTTTCACTTCGCTCATCATCCCGAAATCCAGATAAGCCAGCTTGCCTTCCGGCGTGGCTAGTAAATTTCCGGGATGGGGATCAGCATGGAAAAATCCATGTTCCAATAGTTGACGTAGTGAACATTGCACGCCAACTTCGATTAAATACTTGGCGTCAATGTCTTGAGCTTTAATTGCTTCCAGATTAGTCAGTTTAGTACCACTGACCCATTCCATTGTCAAGACACGCCGTCCTGTATATTGCCAGTAAATTTTGGGTACATATATATCCTGAAGGTGACCGTAAAGGTTGGCAAAGCGTTCAGCATTACACCCTTCTTGGGTATAATCCATCTCTTCAAAGATGCGGGTGCCAAACTCATCCATAATGGCAACCAAGTCACTCCGCACCTGCTTAACATTGTTTTGTACCCACTGAGCGAGGCGGCGTAATATATAAACGTCTAAGGCAATGCGCCGTGCTAAACCTGGTCGCTGAACTTTGACGGCGACGGTTTCCCCTGTTTTAAGTTTCCCTTTGTACACTTGTCCCAGGGAGGCGGCGGCTACAGGTGATGAGGTCAGTTCGGCATAAATTTGTTCGGGGCGATCGCCTAGTTCTTCTTCGATGAATCGAAAAGCGACTTCATTGGGGAAGGGAGGGAGTTGATCTTGTAGCAACGCCAACTCTTCTAAGTACAGGGGTGGCACTAAGTCAGGTCGCGTCGAAAGTGCTTGCCCGACTTTAATGTACGCTGGTCCAAGTTGGGTTAAGAGTTCCCGCAACTGAATCGCTCGTCGCCGTTCTTTGATCTGTCGGCGACCCCGTATCCGATCCCACCATAGCCCTAAGGCAAAGGCAGCTGTGGGTAAAGTAATCCTGAGTAGCCGTCCTAAGACTTGTAGCGGTGCGCGTCCATATTGAGCTTCAATCGCTACTGGATCATAGCGCAGCGTTTCGGTTCGGTTTTCCGAACACTCCTGTGGTAGCGCTGATCCTGGGGACGGCGTCTGTTCATACTCAACCACAATTGACTCAGGGGGTAAGGGTTCCACGGAGGGATTGAGTTCGGCGATTGAATCTGGCTGGGGAGAGGCAGGAGAAATTGTTTTAAGATTCATATTTATTGCAGGATTCACCAACAGGAGCGGCTCTGTAAAGAATTGTAACAAAAAAATGATTGAGATACCACGCCATTCAGTTTATCCTGATCAGGACTCATGATTCAGCGACAAGGTTGGCTTGATCGGCACGGTAGTATCCACTTATAACTTATGACTTATTTCGTCTTTTAACCGCTTTCTCTAACTATTGGATGAAAATGTTATGTTGCTATCGTTACGGATTCAAAATTTTGCCTTAATTGACCAACTGGAATTGGAATTTGCGGCGGGTCTGAATGTTTTGACGGGCGAAACGGGTGCTGGCAAGTCAATCATTCTGGATGCCATTGATGTCGCGTTGGGAGGAAAAGTCACCCATCGCTTGATTCGCACCGGGGAAAAACGGGCGCTGGTTGAGGCGACGTTTCGCATCGATGGGACGTTGATGGCTTGGTTGAGTGAACAGGAAATTGATTTACTTGATGAAGCGGATTTGGTCTGTAGTCGAGAGATTACGGCTAAACAGAACTCCCTGCGATCGCGATCGCGAATTAATGGGATTTTGGTGAATCGTCGCTTGATGGAACAATTACGCGATCGCTTGGTGGAAATTACCGCCCAAGGTCAAACAGTACAGCTTTTTGCCTCAACTCGCCAGCGGCGACTCCTTGACTTTTACGGCGGTTTCCCGATCAAACAACACCTTGATCAAGTGACTACGGCTTATCTGGCATCTCAGGACGCTTGGCAAGCCCTGCAAAAACGGCGTCAGTCGGAACAGCAGCGCCTACAACGTCTCGATTGGCTAGAGTATCAAACTCAGGAACTGAGCGCCGCTGATCTTGCTGATCCTGATGAACTCACCGAACTCGAACAAGAGAGTCAACGGTTAACTCATGTCGTAGAACTTCAACAGCACAGTTATCAGGTTTATCAGTCACTTTACCAAAATGACAGCGGTGCATTTGCCTGCGCCGATTTATTAGGGGAAGCCGAAACCACGTTGAGTGATATGGCGCAATATGACACCCAGTTACAACCGATCCTAGAATTGGTCAGTGGTGCTTTAGCCCAGGTGGTAGAAGCCAGTCATCAAATTAATGCGTATGGGGATGGACTGGAAACTGATCCCGAACGTTTAGAAGAGGTGGAAGAACGCATCCGCGCCCTGAAACAAATTTGCCGGAAATATGGACCCACGTTAGCCGATGCGATCGCTCATTACGAAAAACTGACCTCAGAATTGGCTGAACTTCGGGGTAATGGTCAATCCTTGGATGAGTTGGAAAAAAGTTATCGTCAATGTCAGGAAATCTTAACAGAATATTGTAATCAGCTCACCCAGTTACGTCGAGTCGCAGCCGAGGAACTGGAACAGCGTCTGGTGGAGCAACTGAAGCCTCTAGCCATGGAAAAGGTACAATTTCAGGTGGCGATCACGCCCATCGCGCCGACAGTGACTGGTGCGGATCAAGTCACGTTTTATTTATCTCCCAACCCAGGGGAACCTTTACAACCGTTAGCAGCAACGGCATCGGGGGGGGAAATGAGCCGTTTTTTACTGGCATTGAAAGCCTGTTTGTCCAATAGTGGCGACCAAGGGGTGACCTTAATTTTTGATGAAATTGACGCTGGGGTATCGGGGCGGGTAGCCAGTGCGATCGCGGAACGACTTCATCACCTGAGCCAGCAAAATCAAGTGTTGTGTGTGACTCATCAACCTATCATCGCCGCCATGGCAGATCGGCATTTCCGCGTCGATAAACAGGTGATCGATCAAACCCTCTTACCCGAAACTAACCAGACAAACACGCTCGTTGATCAGGGAATTTCTGAGATTGACCTGCGTACCGTCATTCGCGTCAGTCGCCTCGATCATCATTCTCACCGCCAGGAAGAAATTGCCCAGCTAGCTGGTGGACAATCGGGTCAAGAAGCCATGACGTTTGCCAATTCACTCCTGACCCAAGCCCGTCATTGGCGTCAGAATTAATGGAGATGGTCATTTGTCATTTGTCATTTGTTGATTGGTAATCCTCTTCCCTAGCTCCCTCAGCTCCCCCAGCTTCCCTAGCTCCCTCAGCTTCCCCAGCTCCCTCATCTTGCCAATAAAATAAACCTGAGTGGTAAAACTTTAACTGATAGAGTAATCTTATTCGTATGCCAGGAATGTTCTCTGACCCTAACGAGAAATATGACAGCTGCATTTTCACCCAGGTCTGCGGATCACAATGGAGATACCGTTGATATAACGCCAATCTATACTGACGACCAAAGAGCGCATGAACATCAACCTGCCTCTGCTGGTGCCCTAGCGACCACTAATGGAACATTTACGGCGTTTCTTGCCCCCCTGACTCAAGACAGTTTCAAAGAAGTTGTTACGGGGGTGGAAAAGAAGCTCGAAGTTGTTCATCAAACCCTGTCCATGCTCCTCGACAGCCAAGGGTTTGAGACAATTCTGCAGGAGATGCTCAATGCCATCACCTTGAAGACAGCAGAGCTTTTGGGTGCAGACCGGACAACGATATTTTTACTGGATGACAATAAGAATGAATTATTTTCGATCGTCGCCGAGGGTGAGAATGAAAAAACTATAGAACTGCGGATTCCGGCTGATCAGGGCATTGCTGGGGAAGTGGCAACGTTTAAAAAAGTTGTCAATAATCCCTACGATTTCTTCGATGATCCGCGATCGGAAGGGTCTAAAAAGCTCTATAAGACAACCGGATACCGGACGTATACGATGTTGACGCTTCCCTTACTCAATGAGAAGGGAGACTTGGTGGCGGTGGTTCAACTACTGAATAAGCTGAAGCCGGATCATGAGCCTGAGGATGATTTACCCTTAGAAGAAAAAATAGATAAACAAGGGTTTAGCGAAACCGATCAGAAACTTTTTGAAGAATTTGCCCCCTCCATCCGCCTGATTCTGGAATCGTCCAAGTCATTTTACCTGGCAACTCAGCAACAGCGAGCGGCGAATGCTCTGATGAAGGCGACTGAATCCCTGAGTAAGAGCAGTTTGGACTTGGAAGAAACGCTCAAGCGGGTGATGGATGAAGCCAAGGAGTTGATGAATGCCGATCGCTCGACTTTGTGGTTGATTGATCACGAACGCAATGATTTGTGGACAAAGATTCCTCAGTCTGGGGGTTCGATGAAAGAACTGCGGGTTCCTGTGGGAGCGGGTTTTGCGGGTCGAGTCGGGCTGACGGGTGAAATTCTGAATATCCCATTTGACCTGTACAATCATCCCGATTCCGAGAAAGCCAGGGAAACCGATCGCAATACCGGCTATCGCACCTGTAGCTTGATGTGTATGCCAGTCTATAACGCCGATGGCGAGTTAATTGGCGTCACTCAATTAGTGAATAAGAAAAAGAAGGGAGAGTTTCCTCCTTACCAGCCCGATCCAGATAAAGAGGAACAAGATGCACCCGAATGCTGGAAGGCGAGTTTCGATCAAAGCGATGTCGCTTTTATGGAAGCCTTTAATATCCAAGCGGGTGTGGCGCTGCAAAATGCGAAGCTGTTTGCCACAGTTAAACAGCAGGAGCAAATGCAGCGGGATATCCTGCGGAGTCTAACCAATGGTGTAATTTCTACAGACAAAGCCGGTAAAGTTATCGCGGCAAATGAAAGTGCCAAGCAACTGTTGGGCTTTAGTAAGGGAGATACTATCGAAGGGCGATCAGTTTCCGAATTGATCAAAATTAAAGAGAAAGAGGGTAGCCTTGCTAGCTTTGCTCAATTACTACAGAATGGCTTAGACGCCAAAAGTGAGAAAGACCGCAATCAGTACTACCCGGATCAGACGTTGCTAACGCCGAGCAATGAAGAGCATAGCGTGCATTTGTCGATTAATTCCATTGCCGATACTAGCGATCTGACCAATGTGTATGGGGCGTTGGTGGTGATGGACGACATCAGTGATGAGAAGCGCCTCAAGAGTACAATGTATCGGTACATGACTCAGGAATTGGCAGAAGAACTGCTGAAACTGGGTGATGCCAAAATGGGAGGCGATCGCAAAGAAGTTTCAGTGCTGTTTTCCGATATTCGTAGCTACACCACTTTGACCGAAAAACTCCAAGCCGAAGAAGTGGTGGGAATGCTGAATGAGTATTTTGAATCGATGGTTGAGGCGATTTTCAAGCACAAAGGGACTCTCGATAAATATATCGGCGATGCAATTATGGCGGTATTTGGTTCGCCCTTACCCCTACCCGATCACGCCTGGAGAGCAGTACAAACGGCTGTGGACATGCGCCACCGATTGGCAGATTTTAATGCTAATCGTTTAGCCCAGAAAAAAGAAGAAATCCGAATTGGGATTGGGATTAACTCGGACAGCGTAATTAGTGGCAATATTGGTTCGAGTAAGCGGATGGAGTTCACCGCCATTGGCGATGGTGTCAACTTAGGCTCCCGCCTAGAAGGTGCCAGTAAGCAATATGGCTGTGACATTATCATTAGCGAATATACCTTTGCTCCCTGCCAGGATAGGATTTGGTATCGGGAACTCGATTGCATTCGTGTCAAAGGCAAGAATAAGCCCGTCAGAATTTACGAACTGGTGGGACTGCGTTCTGATCCCCTTTCTGCCGAAAAAGAGGAAATTATTGAACATTACCACAAAGGACGGGAGCATTATCTCAACCGGAAGTTTACCCGGGCGATGGGTGAATTTGGCATTATCATGGAAGAATTTGACAAAAATGATAAAGCCGCTGCATTACACCTGAAGCGGTGTCAACATTTTCTCCAAGAACCACCACCGGATGACTGGGATGGGGCTTACACGATGACTGAAAAGTAATTCAAGCAACTAGCCCCCCAAGCACGAGGACTTTTGCGTAGGGTGGGCAATGCCCACCTTATTTATATCTTGCGTAGGATGGGCATTGCTCACCCTACTTATTTATCGTTCTTAAGAGAATTATTATTCAACCGACCTTGAGTCATAATAGAGACCAGTGTCTACTGAATTCTATGTTGATGTTGGCTACAATTCAGGGAAATTCTTGCTAGCGTTAAGGTGTTAGTTGTGAGTAATCAGATACGTGAAGGAAACTAGTGGGGAGTTATCTCAAAACCAGGTTCCCTACGAGCGAAGCGAAGGGTCAAAGCTCTCTGCCTTGTGGTCGCGTCTTAAACGCATTGGTAGTTTGACCTGGAAAAATCAAGCCTTGCTAACCAGTTTGGCGGTTACAGGTGTGTTGCTGGGGACTCGCCAGTTAGCGCTTTTGGAGCCATTGGAGCTTTATGCTTATGATCGGTTGATGCAGTTGCGACCGAGTTTACCCCCTGACCCACGCCTGTTGGTGGTTGAGGTGACGGAGCAGGATATTGAATCCCTAGAGCAGTGGCCCATGACTGATGCGGTGATGACGCAGCTACTGCAAAAGCTACAGCAGCATCAACCGACGGTGGTTGGTTTGGATATGTATCGGGATATTCCCATACCTCCGGGTAACGCTGAATTAACCCAACTCTTTAACAACAGCGATAATCTCATCCCTATTTGTCGGCTAGGGAACGAAACCAAGCGAGGGACTCCCCCACCGAAAGCTGTGCCTCAGGAGCGGGTTGGCTTTGCGGATTTAGCCATTGATGAAGGGGGTGTTGTGCGTCGGGCGTTGTTGTTTCACAATGCCGAAATTCCTGAAGGTTGTAGCACCCGCCTTTCCTTTAGCTTTCAGTTAGCCCGGTACTACCTCGAACAAAAAGGAATTGAACCACAAACGATTACCCAAGACGAACAAGAGTATCTCAAATGGGGAGATGTGGTTTTCAAACCCCTAAAGCCCAAGTCAGGAGGGTATCAAAAGGCGGATGCGGGTGGCTATCAACTTTTATTGAATTACCGCTCTGAGGACAAACTCGCCGATAGTGTGACCCTGACAGACGTTCTCGAAGATCGTCTTGATCCGAGCTTAGTCAAAGACCGCATCGTCCTGATTGGGATTTCTGATCCGGCAGAAAATGATCTGTTCTACACACCCTACAGTTCCGAAGGGGAAGTTCTGCAAAAAATGCCGGGAGTAGTTGTTCATGGTCAAATTGTCAGTCAACTGCTCAGTACCGTTCTCAATGGACGCAAGCTGTTTTGGTTTATACCTGAGTGGGGAGAAGTGGTCTGGATCGGGGTTTGGTCATTGACGGGCGCTATCCTGATATCCATCACTCACAATATCCGGCAACTGCTGCTGGCTGAGACAGTAGCGCTTGGTCTTTTGGGCGGCGTATCCTTTATGGTGTTTCTGGAGGCAGGTTGGATACCCGTAATGATACCAGCCTTGGGACTGGTGATGTCATCTACAGGGGTCTTGGCTTATAGCGCCTACCAAAATCAGCAAGAACGCGCCCATTTTGCCCGTCTACTCCAAGAACAGGAAAATAATCTCATTGCCCTTCAGGGTTTATTACAAGATAGAACCAGCTTTGCTCCAACCACTCAGGAGGCTGAAGATGACGATCAGACTCTGATTGCAGAACAGCAAGAGGTAACCCTAAGCGAAGAAACGGCTATTGCCCCATCGCAGCAGGATGGGGATGGAGAAACGGCAATTTGGACACCTGATGCAGTTCAGAGCAAACCCGCGCCAACGGTTAAACCATCTGACAATCCCAACCTTTTAGCCGGACGCTATAAGATTAATCGGGTTCTCGGTTCTGGGGGGTTTGGTCTCACCTATTTAGCTGAAGATAGCCACAGACCGGGCAAACCCAAATGTGTGGTCAAGCATTTAAAACCCGCCCGTCGCGATGAACGATTTCTCGCCATTGCCAGACGCCTCTTCCAGACAGAAGCAGAAATCTTAGAAAAGTTGGGCAGACATTCTCACATTCCCCAGTTGCTGGCATATTTTGAAGAAAGTCGGGAATTCTATCTTGTCGAAGAATACATTAAAGGAGATTCACTCAGCGACGAGTTACCTGTAGATAAGCGAATGCCAGAAGAGCAAGTGGTCAAGCTAATCAAAGGTCTCTTAGAGATTCTGGTGTTTATCCATGAACATAATGTTATTCACCGGGATATCAAACCCAGTAACATTATTCGTCGCCAAACTGATAGTCAATTGGTGTTAATTGATTTTGGGGCAGTCAAACAGATTCAACCCCAACAAAAGCTTGATCAGGAACATGATACCCAGGAACATAATACGGTGGCTGTTGGTACTCGTGGTTATGCACCGTCAGAACAATACGCTGGACACCCGACTCTGAGCAGCGATATTTATGCTGTCGGGGTGATTGGTATTCAAGCTCTGACAGGCATTCCTCCTCACCAGTTAGTACTGGATTCAGAGACAGGGGAAATTAGCTGGCGTCATTTGGCAAACGTGAGTGACGAATTCGGTGAAATATTAGAAAAAATGGTGCGCTACTACTTTATGGATCGATATCAGTCTGTGACAAAAGTGTTAGAGGATTTAAGTACCTTGCCAACTCAATCTTAGAGCGAATGCCACTAACTGGTATGCTGGTGGGTTTCGACTTCGCAAGAGCCCACGATGGCGGCGTAGCACACCTTAATTGGTGGATTAGCATTGTAAAATTGTAGGGTGCGTTAGCGTAGCGTAACGCACCTGAAGGGGTGACAAGCAGCTCGTCGATTCTTTATCTGCTCGCCTCAGCCATTCCTGCCTCAATCTCAATCAATTGCAACAGGATTTAGCCACAGCCTTATCGATTTCCCACCACTACGAAACGAACTTAGGCTACCTACAAGAAAAAGCCACCACCATTGAAGTTAACGCCAAAAATTACCAGCATTGTGTACAAGCGATCGCGCAACTCGACCCCAACGGCGACCTCACCTTCCTAGAACGATTTGGCGAGTTTGCCACAGAGAGGTATCTCAGCCACGTACAAACCGACTACCAAGCCCTCAGCGCCGGATTAAAACCCCTAGTGCAGCTCTGCAAAAATACTTGAGCAGCTTCGTAGATACGATGAAGCAGGGGGAGCTGAGGGAGCTGGGGAAGCTGGGGGAGATATTAGCTGTTCAGTTATTTCTGCCTTCTTGCACTAGAAAATTTTATCAAAACTATCGCTGGAATCATCGAAATTGAGAAAACCAAGAACGAACGCACCCTCAACCAAACCGTCGCGATCGCGAGTGTGGGAATTAGCACTGCATCACTGGCTGCATCTGCCCTGACTGAACAAGCAGAAGGGATTGTCAAGAGTATTTTACCAGTACCTGCCAATCAACCGACACCCGCCCTAAACCATTGGACAAATTTCAGTTTAACCTTTGGCTTGAGCGTATTGATTGGCATCGTCAGTGCTGTAATTACTGGGATAGTTTTAGATATCGGAAGGAAGAGATAATTTTGTTGGGTTTTAACCTGAAGTTCTCCTCGTACAGCAACAGCAGAGAGAACTGGTTGACTTTTTACGGTATCTGACGCCTCTGTAGGGGCGGGTTTAACTACTATCTTTTCGGTTGCACCCATAAGTGACTAAACCCGCCCCGACCATCCATGTCAACTTAAGCCATAACCCTTACCCATTCTAATTTTCAGCTATTGGAGAAGGGCGGGTTTAGTCAAGTTATCAGTTGGGTGCAAAATGTTATCTGTAAAACCCGCCCCTACATCCCTACACCTGTCAGCCGACTCCCCCCATCTCCAATACTAAGAAGCCCAGAGAACTAAGCCGGGTTCATAGAGACTAGAAAGATGTTTGTGTTTGGGGAAAACCCGGAGAGACAAACCTTGTAAGCCACTGGCATCATAACTGATATCTGCCGTGTAGATACTGATATTGTGTTCGTCAGTTCCCTGGTAATCCATCACCACAGGTACGCCATTCACAATTTGCCCATCGGCATTAACTGAACCTTGGTAGAGTTCTACCTGTACATCATTATCCGTTAGTCCCGCTAGATTGATGCGGCTTTTCACGGCAACCGATTGATTGACCATGAGATCGCTGGGAGCAGCAATGTCAATGTCTTCAACTTTAATGCTGTACCACTGTTCAAATAAGTGTTGCTTCCACTGAGCGAGTGCTTTGACAGGTTGATAACCCTCGCTCGTCATCGCCTTGTACCGTTCGCTAGCGGGGAAATACCCACGCATCGCATAGTCTCGCAGCATACGAGCGGTATTAAAGGTAGGACAATTGAGCCGGATGGCATCTTTCATCTTGGCAATCCACCCACGCGGTAATCCTTCATCGTCGCGATCATAGAACAGGGGGACTATTTCCTGTTCTAGTAGGTCATAAAGGGCGTTGGCTTCTACCTCATCCTGGTACTCAGGATTATCATATTCTTCCCCATGACCGATGGGCCAACCGGTTCGCACGTAATCGGCTTCGCCCCACCATCCATCAAGGATACTGACATTCATCAGACCATTCATGGAACCTTTCATCCCAGAGGTTCCCGATGCCTCACGCGGACGACGGGGGGTGTTTAACCAGATATCACATCCTGATACCATCAGTCGGGCGATGTGAATGTCATAGTTGGGAACAAAGACGACAGAGTTATCCAATCCCGCTTCGCGAATCGTATGAATAATCTTGCGGATGAAATCTTTCCCTGGCATGTCTTTGGGATGGGCTTTACCCGAAATGACAAACTGAACTTTTCGTTTTCGTTCTTTATCACCTTGGATAATTTTTTTAATTCGATCCAGATCTCGGAGGAATAAGTTTGCCCGCTTATAAGTGGCAAACCGACGGGCAAAGCCAATGGTCAAAATGCTGGGATCTAAAACCTCACGCGCCCGATCAATTTCGGCAGGGGTAGCGCCGCGATCGCGTAAATGGTATTGTAAACGCTCCCGTACAGACATGACCATTTGAGACCGACAGGCTTGGTGATTGCGCCACAATTCCTCATCTGGAATAGAAGCCACCCGATCCCACAGCGGATCGTCTGCCTTGCGGCTAGACCAGTTTGGACCCAGGTAGCGATCATACAGTTCCTGGTTTGCCTTTGCCACGACGCTGCGAGCATGGACACCATTGGTAATCGAGGTAATCGGGACTTCATCGAGAGGTAGATCAGACCACAGTCCATGGAACATCTTCCGCGACACGTCCCCATGCAATCGACTGACACCATTAACAAAGCTAGAGGTTTTAATGGCTAACGCTGCCATGCTAAAGGGGGATTCCAAATTCCCGGTATCTTCGCGTCCCAACCCCAGAAATTCTTCCCGCGATAAACCGAAGATATTCGCATAATGACCCACATAGTACATTGCCTTATCGGGAGGAAATAGGTCAAATCCCGCCGAGACAGGCGTATGGGTGGTGAATAGTTGGGTTGACTGAGCCAATTGTTTGGCTTCAGTAAAGCTTAACCCTTCTTCCTCGATATATCGACGGATGCGTTCCAGAATTAAAAAGGCGGAGTGACCTTCGTTGAGGTGATAAACGTTGACCTTGTATCCCAAGGCTTTTAAGGCTCTAATCCCACCAATCCCTAACATCATCTCTTGGTGAATCCGCATATCCAGATCACCCCCATAAAGTCTGTCGGTGATATCTTGGTCGTAGGGATTATTTGGTTCAATGTTAGTATCGAGCAGATACAAGGAAACCGTTCCCACTTGCACGCGCCAGACGCGAGCATAAACAGTACGACCTGGATATTCGACGGCAATCTGCACTTCTGAACCATCAGCATTCCGCTCTAAGTGCAGCGGCATATTGTAAAAGTCATTAATGGGATAGCGCTCTTGTTGCCAACCATCTGCATTCAGGTATTGGGCGCAGTATCCTTCTTGATAAAGTAAACCGACTGCCACTAACGGCAAACCAAGGTCAGAGGCAGATTTAAGATGATCCCCTGCCAGAACACCCAAACCACCGGAATATATGGGCAGGCAATCGACTAACCCATACTCGGCACAGAAGTAGGCATAGCATTCCTTTTCATCGCTGTTGCCACGATGTTTACGATACCATGTCCGTTCCTTGAGGTAGTCATCTAACTGTCGAGATGCTCGTTCCATTTGTGCCAGAAACCCATCATCTTCCGCCACTTCTTCCAGACGGGCTTGGCTAATCATCCCCAATGTCAAAACGGGGTTATGGCGAGTGGATTCCCAGAGTTTACGGTCTAGGCGTCGGAACAAGTCTTTTGTTTCCACGTTCCAGTCCCAATGCAAGTTGTATGCCAGCTTGCGTAAGGGTTCCAGAACTTCTGGCAACGCGGGAGAAACGTTAAAAGTGCGAATAGGCTGCATAGAGCGACAAAATTCTAAGTCTTACACGGATAACATTGTGTACATACTTTTACACAAAGGATGAGACTTTTAATACTGTTTTCGTAACAGACTTGGGTTTATCGATGTCAGCTTCAGGCTAAAATCCCATCAGTAAGAGGTTCAGGCTCATTTTTGGGATGATTGAACAAAGGCAGATGGCAAAAGGAATTTATCATGGGTCTTAGGTCATGGAACTTACTCTTGACTAAAAAAGTCGGATGTGCATAAGGATGTAAGGATAATGATCCTAGGCTGATTTAGAGAAAGTGTCCTGAAAATACCGATCAAACATCCTGAGCGCCAGTAGACTTTGCCTATCAACAAGGGAACCACTATTGGGTATGATTAGAAAAGTTGTTGCAAAACGCAACATAATCGCCAATTCAATGATTCATACCTCTGGGAGATATTCAAGATGCTGACACTCAAGATTGTGGTCTATATCGTTGTTAGTATTTTCGTTGCCTTATTCGTGTTTGGCTTCCTGTCAAACGATCCGGCTCGTAACCCCAAGCGACGGGATTTGGAGTAAATTATACTTTGCTTCATCCCTGAGTTTTTCAAAGGGGCGAGGCGTATCTCGCCCCGCTGTGATTAGGCGCGGTAAGGCGGTACGCTTCGGATTTGTTCCTTCGACCGTTATTGTTGAAAAATGCCCCAACCCGTTCAGCCGCCTGAAACTCCTGCCATTATTCAATCGTTAACGACTGAGGACGCTGTTGCTCCCCTTTCGTCCTCACCTGTCAGTTCAGTACCGACTCGCCTTCCTCACCCAACTCCAAAGGGACTGGCGACACCAACCCCACCTGAAACGTTACCGCCAGAGTTTTCATCAGACATAACATCTTCACAGGCTGCTCTGCTAGGACGGTCGATTTCTGCCCGTTATTCGCCTACAGAGAACCAAGGAACCGAGGTGTCACAGAGCAGAGATGCCAAGACGAGTGTAGCGGGTCATGATTTGCCGTCAAACCGCACCGGAGACTCCCGCGATCGCACGCCGCCACCCCCGATATCCAGTCCGGTGGAATCCTTACCCTTGAGTGGAAACAATGCAGAAGTTCCCAGTCAAAGGCTTCACGGAAATGAGATAAAAGGACGTGAGGACTTTTTAGACGCACAGGATAAGATACCTGCTCACCGTTCAATGAATGCGGCTAATTCACCTCAGCAAAAGTTTGTAACCACCTGCGGACAAGCCGATGAGCAGAGGAGTAATGTAGAGACGTGCCATGGCACGTCTGGGAGCAAGCTAGCAGAAGAGATGGGAACAGCGGCAGATTTGCAGCCCTGTTGCACAAGTCAATCGGCAAATGCCCAGTCTGACCCGATCTCAACTACGCTAACAGACCAAAAAAAGGTAGAAGGGATTGATTCTGATGCTTTCAGCACGAACTTAACCTCTGAGACAACGAATGCGAGTTCGGTAGGTTTCTCCGCCGTAACCTTGGAACTCTCAAATGTCGAACGTATCATCACTCAAGAGCGGGGAGGTGAGATCAGAGAGTTTGAATTTACACCTCCCCCATCCGATCGCCTAGTATTACCGAACCCAGCGATAGTTCCTGCACCGGATCTTCATCAGCGACAGCCGCGATCGCAAACCTCCGAACCAACCCCTGAGCCGTCAACCTCAGAAGATACTGAACCTGCGGCTCCCGGTCCGATCACAGGGGTGCTGGAACTGACCGCTGATCAACAGGAATATGATCAACAACGACAGGTAATTACCGCCCAAGGCGATGTCCTATTGCGGTTTCGCGGCGCTTTGCTGGAAGCGGATCGCGTCCAAGTTAACCTACCGAATCGGATTTTGGTGGCTGAGGATAATGTGGTGTTGACGCGAGGGAATCAGGTATTACGAGGCGAACGCTTTGAGTATTCCTTTGTTCAGGATAGCGGCGTAATTTTTGATGCCAGTGGGGAATTGTATGTACCGACATCCGGTACTGATTTGACAATCTTACCCTCTCCTGCTGATCCAAATGCTCCCGAAGAACAACGACCAATTAGCGATCGCGTTCTCAGCAATCAACCTCTTCAAGACATAACCAATCCAGGCTTTTACTCCTTCTTTCTCGGCGGAAGCTTCGGCACAACCACTACGGGAAATTTCTCGAATGTCGTTTCGGGTGCGCCACAGGCTGCAGGAACAATCAACCGATTCCGCTATGAAGCCGATCGCATTGATTTTGAAGGATCAGAAGCGATCGCTCAAAATGTGCGGATCACCAATGACCCCTTTTCCCCACCCGAACTAGAATTACGAGCAGAAACGGCTCGATTTCGCCGGATTTCGCCCTTAGTAGATGAAATCGTTGCCACTCGCCCACGACTGGTATTCGATCAAGGGTTATCCGTACCCACATTTCGGAATCGGGTGGTCATTGATCGTCGGGAACGGGAACCGGGTTTACTTCAGTTTGGCTTCGATGATGATGATCGCGGCGGTTTATTTATTGAGCGATCGTTTAATATTGTCAGTACTCCAGGGGTACGATTTAAAGTCACCCCCCAATACTTTCTCCAGAGAGCCGTCCTTGGTGAACAAAACCCCAATACCCCAGACAAAGATGATAATGGTCTTTTAGACCCCTCCTCCTTCGGTCTCAAAGCTCAACTAGATGCCACCTTTACCCCCCGAACCACCCTAAGGGCTTCAGCCACCTTCACCAACCTTGATCCCGATGAATTGGACGAAGAACTCAGAGCCAGTGTGCGACTCCAACAGGTTATTGGTACAGGTTTACCCCATAACTTGAATCTGGAATATAGTTTTCGCGATCGCCTGTTTAATGGTTCCTTGGGCTTTCAAACCGTGCAGCAGAGTCTGGGAGCGGTAATCACATCCCCAGTAATTCGCTTAGGGGACACAGGGATCAATCTCACCTATCAAGCAGGGATTCAGGCAATTAACGCTAGGACAGATCGACAAGACTTGCTACCTCCCCCTCCACGAGAGAATAACCGCATCGACTTAACACGCTATCAAGCCAGTGCTACGTTGAGCCGAAGTTTCACACTCTGGCGAGGTGAGGCTTTGCCCTTAACCCCCACCGAAGGATTACGATATACACCTAGACCTGTGGTTCCTTTTTTGGCAGTGCGGGGAGTAGTCACCGGGGTTGCTAGCGCCTATAGTAGTGGCGATACCCAGGAATCTCTCAGTGGTACAGTTGGGCTTGTCGGTCAGCTCGGGCATTTTTCCCAACCCTATCTCGACTACACTCGATTTAACCTCAGCTACACTCAGGTTGCACGGGGTAACTTATCCCCATTTCGGTTTGACCGAGCGGCTGATAGAATTGTGCTTTCTGCTGGCATCACCCAACAAATCTACGGTCCATTTCTGGCTGGTTTTCAGACCTCTTTCAATTTAGACACGGGTGAGGAAATCAGTACGGATTTATTTTTGGAGTACAGCCGTCGCACATACAGTATTCTCCTACGCTACAATCCAGTTCAGGAGTTAGGTTCAATTAGCTTACGAATTAATGATTTTAATTGGAATGGCAACCCAGGACTGTTTGATGGTTCTGCCATTCGTCCAGTCGTACAGGGAGTAACTCGCTAAAGGTCATTGGTCATTCGTCATTGGTCATTGGTCATTCGTCATTGGTCATTTGTCATTTGTCATTGGTCAGGCAATAGGCAATAGGTAAGGTAGAGTTTTGAGTTATAGCAGTACGCTCTCGCGTCGTTACAGTACAAATGTTCTAATGCACTCCTGATAAAGCCTCCATTTCTAATGTGTAAATACACGCCTAGCGTAGCGCTATAACTTCCCCAGCTCCCCCAGCTTCCCCAGCTCCCCCAGCTTCCCCAGCTCCCCCAACTTCCCCAGCATCCCGACTCTTGGACGGGAAAGTATAATCTGAGTAGCAACCCCATTGCCCCAGAAGAAGGTTAAGCTAGGGAAAAAAGGCAATCTCAATAGCTGGCTCGGTGCAGAACCCAGGCTCTTGGTAAAATAAACGGCTGATTTATTCCCCTGAAAAAATAGATATGGTATGATGATAAATTTTATTAGCAAAAATAAATTCATCAATATGGGAATTTGCCATATACCAAAAGAAAAAAGGATAATTTTCAGCTATCCTCAGCTAGCTTTGAGGTCAAAAGACGAACAAAATTTAACCCCCTTCACTTATTGTTTCTAACTCAAGCAGAAACCGGAGTACACAGAATGAGTCAGGCAGATAAACTCAAATTATTGATAGTGGACGATGAGCCTGACAATTTAGATTTATTATATAGAACCTTCCGACGAGAGTTTCGGGTTTATAAAGCGGATGGGGCGATGAGCGCTCTGAGCGTTTTGGATGAACAGGGAGAAATGGCGATCATTATCTCTGATCAACGGATGCCCGTGATGAATGGTACAGAATTATTGGGGAAAACAGTTGATCGCTTCCCGGATACAATTCGGATTCTGTTAACGGGCTATACCGATGTTGAAGATTTAGTCGAAGCCATTAACTCCGGCAAAGTTTTTAAGTATATTACCAAACCCTGGAATCCGGAAAGTCTGAAAGTCATCGTTCAACAAGCAGCCGATACGTACCGAGTTCTCAAACAAAGAACCAATGAACTGAGTCGCGCTTTACGCCGCGAAGAACTCTTTAATGTCGTCACAACAGCCATTCGTGAGTCGCTAGACTATGGCAGTATGTTGCAAACCGTTGTCACCACAATTGGTCAAACCTTCGAGGCGACGAGTTGTATCCTGCAACCTGTCGATGGTAATCACCTGATTTCAGACTCATTTTCTTACCAAGCTAAGTCAACAAAAGATTCTGAATCGTTACCTGATGTTGAACCGATTGTGCAAAATGTGCTGGAAAACTGGAAAACCCAGCTTATTCAACAGCTCAGTGATGGTAATCATTCGGTGCATCTAGTTGTTCCTCTGATCTGGCAACAACAGCTATTGGGCGTGTTATCCCTTTATAAACAACAGTGTGATCAGCCTTGGATGTCAGAGGATATTAAACTCATTGAAGCTGTCGCTGAACAGGCAGCGTTAGCCATTTCTCAGGCAAAACTCTACCAACGCACCCAATTACAAGCCGAACAGATGCGGGCTGAATTGGAGGTAGCTCGCCAAATTCAAAATAACTTGTTGCGCCAAAGTTTACCTGAGGTGGAAGGGGTTAAAGTTCAAGCCCACTGTTATCCCGCACGAGAAGTTGGCGGTGATTTTTTTGAAGTCTACGTGCATCCTCAAGGCGATGTTTGGCTGGCGGTTGGTGATGTGTCAGGAAAGGGAGTGCCTGCGGCTTTATTTATGGCAAGTGCGATTTCTATCTTGCGCCGAGAATTGGCTCAAGAAATCTCTCCAGAACCGGAGGTAGTGATGCGAAACCTGAACAGTATTATGTCAGATGATCTGTTCAGTACGAACTGTTTTATCACGATGGTATTAGCGCGGTATACGCCAACCTCGCGACAGCTTGTCTATGCGAATGCAGGTCACATTTATCCGTTGGTTTGGGCGCATCATTTAGTTGCCCAACAGCAATCTGCACCGGAATCCTCTGTAACCGTAGAACCGGATTACCTACAAACTCGGGGGATTCCCCTGGGTATTCTTCCGGAGTGGAAAGCCAAAGCCGGAACGTTGACGTTACATTCGGGGGATGTTGTGCTGCTGATCAGTGATGGGATTACAGAAGCAACGGTTAAGGACGTAAAACACGACACCCATTCTCAAAACTCTAAAAATAGTAAATCCTTGACGAATTCAATGTTGGGGACATCGGGTCTTTGGCAACTTCTGCTTCATGAGCCAGCTCCCTTTAATTTACCCCATTTATTAGTTCGCATCCGCGAGGAGACGAATAATGTTCAGGAAGATGACCAAACAATTCTCTCGATGGAGGTTTTATAGTTGATGAAAACGGAGCTGCATGTACCAAGTGACTTGAAGTTTTTGACGATTGTTGAAAGCTGGTTACTGGGAAGTTTGGAAGTAGCGTTAGGAGATTCAGTGGATTGGCAACATCAATCGAGTCGGTTAAGACTGGCGTTAGTTGAAGCCTATTCCAATGTGGTGCGTCATGCTCATCGCGATCAACCCAATTTACCGATTTTGATTCGCTTGGAACTCAAAGAGCGGGACATTGCTTTGGAAATTTGGGATCACGGCAAAGGGTATGACATCACCAACTATAGTCAACCCTCTCCAGAGGCTAAACAGGAAAGCGGATATGGTTGGCTGATTATGCAAAAGCTGATGGATCGAGTCGAGTATCGCTTGCAGATCAATGGTCGTAATTGTCTGAAGATGGAGACGAGCTTACCTAAGGCTGACGAATGATTAGATAATTGTATCCCATTTCCGGAACGTCTGTAGTATAATATCTGAGATTGCGGAGATTGTTACGAGATATTACAAAAACAACCATAATCCTAATTAAATCTATAAGCTTTGTTAAATTTACTTGATATAGATGTCTGAATCTATAGGATTTTAAATTAAGTCAAGCCGAAAGAGCGACTTGACTGTCTGTCTGTTAAGGATGCCCTTGTTTCGAGGACTGGTGAGCCTCTGAAACCAAGAGTTAGCTGTTAAGTTTAGTGCAACCCATCATTCCTGTCAGGAACCCCATAGAAGACAGCTAGGGGCTTGATTCAAGCCCAAACCTGACCAGCCTAAGACCTACGCGGTCTACGTTATGCCTAAGCGTTAAAGCTCCTACCTTGGGGTGCGTGCCAGCCCCAAGCTCTAGAACTCCAGCATTAAACAAGCTTACAGGGTTAAACCAGTGTGTTGGAGATAGTACCGAGGCATAACTTAGGCGAGGCAAACTTCACCCTGGAAACAGGAGATAACCAACTCATGTTTGTATTCGTTGTAGACAAAAACAGAAATGCTCTTAATCCATGTCATCCTGCACGGGCTAGGAAGTTTCTCAAGTCTGGGAGGGCAGTTGTGCTGCGGCGCTATCCATTTACCATCATGCTCAAAGATGTTGGGGAAAAACCGAATAGTGATAAGCAAAAGTACCAACTTAAATTAGACCCTGGTAGCAAAACTAGCGGTATCGCCATCCTGAAAGAGGACAGAATAATTTGGGCAGCCGAGTTAAATCATCGCGGTCACTCAATTAAAAAATCCTTAGATTCTTGCCGTGCATTGAGGAGAGGAAGACGAAATCGGCATACTCGTTACCGTCAACCTCGATTCAACAATCGTAAACGTCCCGATGGTTGGTTGGCTCCTAGTCTCCAACATCGAGTAGATACTACGATTACCTGGGTCAATCGACTCATACGTTTTTGCCCAATTGGTTCTATCTCAATGGAGCTGGTTCGCTTTGACACCCAACTAATGCAAAGCCCGGAACTATCTGGCGTAGAGTATCAACAGGGTGAACTTGCTGGGTACGAGGTAAGGCAATATCTCCTGAACAAATGGGGGCGGCAATGTGTTTACTGCGGCAAAAAAGGTGTCCCCCTGGAGGTGGAACATATTCATCCCAAATCTAAGGGAGGTAGTAATCGAGTCAGCAACCTTACTCTGTCTTGTGTTAAATGTAATCAGAAAAAAGGAAATAAGCCTATTGAACAATTTCTATCTCGTAAACCCGACTTACTTAAAAGGATTTTGTCGGTTGCCAAGCGACCTTTAAAGGACGCGGCGGCTGTCAATTCAACCCGATGGTCGCTGTATCGGGCTTTATCTGAAACGGGTCTACCCGCAGAAACAGGAACTGGTGGTAGGACAAAGTTCAACCGAACCCGTCAAGGATTATCTAAAACTCATTGGCTAGATGCTGCCTGTGTTGGCAAATCAACTCCAGACAAATTACAGGTGTTGATAGATAAGCCGCTGATTATCAAGGCTACAGGTCATGGTACTCGGAAGGTGTGTCGCACTGATCGATACGGGTTCCCTGTCCGTTATGTTCCTAGGAACAAATTTGTAAAAAGCTTTCAGACTGGCGATATCGTCAAGGCGATTGTCACCAAAGGCAAAAAGATAGGGACTTACATAGGTCGCGTAGCTGTGCGAACTACAGGTAGTTTCAATATCTTGACAGCCAATGGTTTAGTCCAAGGTATTAACTACAAATATTGCAGTCACGTACACGGGAAAGATGGATACCAATATAGCTTCTAAAGAAGTCCTGTCGGACTGCTATTTATGTAAGGGGACGAATTCCTCCCCATACATAAATGACAGAGGTTTCCATTCGTCCCCTTACCAACCCTAATTTTCGATGAAACAGCCGTTTATCTTGTCTCCCCGCTACCGATTGGATGATGATTCTCCATGGTTAGAAGGAATTGATCCATCACGCCACTATTGGATTACCGTCAATGGTGATCCGGATATCCAGGTCGCAATTCCAGGATTAACGGTGTCATCACTCAAGGAATGGAAGCAAATATTATGGCGGTTCCGAAGTCTTCAAGCGGGCGATCGCATGGAACTGCGGCGAATTGCCAACACCTCAACCATTCAGTGTATCAGCGCCAATTGCTACGCGATCGCAACCACGATTGACGGCGCGGCTGTCTGGCATTTGTTTGACCAAGAAGCATTAGAGAGTTTGTTAATGACAGCTCATCCCGATTGGCTTTGTGCGCCTAGAGATATTGAGTTGGGGCGTCAAGTACTCGCTCGTTCCTGGGAGCAAGTGGCGGCTTAGTTGTCATTGGTCATTTGTCATTCGTCATTTGTCATTCGTCATTTGTCATTCGTCATACTCGCTCCCTTGAGAAGCAAGCTACGTCATTTGTCATCGTCTTAAGCTGAGGAGTTCTTGAGGCGACGCTAACAGCTTAATTCTGACGAAACTAATCTGTTGTTCGGGATTGAGAATAAATATCCAACCTACATTGACACTAAATAGTGGTGTTTGTACTCTGCCCTTGACTTGAATTTGAGTATCCTCGTTTTCATGAGGTTCAACGATTCCGGTTTTGGGCGATAGTTGCATGTCAATGGCTTCAGCCTTTAGGTAGGTTGCGATCGCCTCTTGCCCTTGGATGGGTTCCTCAAACGGTGGCTGCATCACACCGTTATCCGTAAACAATGCGGCGGTTGCGTCATAATCCCCAGCATTCATCGTTTCAAAGTAACGCAAAATCACGGACTGGGTAATGCCCTCTATAGTCATTTCAGGGTTGTTAGTAACGGTATTGCCTTCATACTTCCTTCATACATAATAGAGAAACTGGTCAAAGTATGTGCTAATGACCAAGGGCAAATGACAAATGACAAATGACAAATGACAAATGACCAAAGTAATCAAATTAAGCAAAAAGCGCGATCGCTAGGATTTCATCACTGTGGTATTGCAGCTATAGAAGGGAATGCTGACGAGGAAGCCGCTCAACATCTGAAAACGTGGTTGGCTCAGGGCTATCATGCTGACATGGATTGGATGCAGAATCCTCGCCGTCTAGATATCCATACCTGTATGCCAGGGGTTAAATCCGTTATTTCCGTTGCCCTCAACTACTACACCCCTCACCAACGTCCTCAGGGAGACGAGTACGCGAAGATATCTCGTTATGCTTGGGGACGAGATTATCATAAGGTGATGCACAAAAAACTCAAAGCCTTGACCCACTGGCTACAAGCCCAAGGAGAAGGAATCCAAGCTCGTTACTACGTAGATACCGGTCCAGTGCAGGATAAAGTGTGGGCAGAACGTGCTGGAATTGGTTGGATTGCAAAAAATGGTAATCTAATTACGCGAGAGTATGGCAGTTGGGTGTTTTTAGGGGAAATTTTAACCAACTTATCTCTGACACCCGATACTCCCCATACCCAGCATTGCGGAACCTGTACCCGTTGCCTGGAGGCTTGTCCGACCGGAGCAATTGTTAAACCCTTTGTCGTAGATGCCAATCGTTGTATTGCTTATCATACAATTGAAAACCGAGCCGAGGAACTACCCTCATCCATCACCCCCCATTTAGAGGGTTGGGTGGCGGGGTGTGATATCTGCCAGGATGTTTGTCCTTGGAACCAACGCTTTGCTCAACCAACAGATGTAGCCGACTTTGAACCCTATCCTGGGAATGTCGCTCCCACCTTAGCGGAACTGGCGACACTTTCAGATCACCAATGGCATCAACGATTTCCGGCATCCGCGTTGCGACGCATCAAACCCCAGATGTGGCGACGCAATGCCAAAGCCAATCAACAGAAGTAAACCCACAATATCGCCATTGGACTTAAACTTGTACAGAATTTTCATAAAAAAATGAGAATTTTTTCTCAGATCGGTAATTTGATTGCTAATCTAAGCGATAGGAAATGCTTTAGAGCATCTTAATATAGAGAATTCTATAGCCATCAGAGCGAGCCATTATGTCTCAGGATATCAATACTCACGACAAGGCAAACAAGCCATCAACCACCTCCACGGCGATCCAGTCTTGGTCAGCCGAAGCCGATGCAGATAAGTTAATGGATGATTTATTTGCAGATCTTGACCGCATCTTGGAAGGGAGTAGCAAATTACCAACTGAACCGACTAAGCCAGACTATGTATCTTTAAAGTCGATTGTAATTCCCCCCATCACCGCACCACCTGCTGTGATACCTGCTCAAGATTTGGTGGAACAGCCATCTGAGACGAACAAGGAATCCTCGGAAACCCAGTCTTCAGAAACGAAAGGAACAAAGAGTAGTGATTCCCATGCCAAAAAATCAGGTTGGTCTGTGGATAAATTTTTATGGGTAATGGCTCTAATTTCAGTGGGTCTAACCGCACTGTTGCTACTGCTTACTCAAAAACAACGGTTTGCACCCTGGTTACCCAACTTTATCGCCTCACCGTCTGCTGAAACCCAACCCCCCTCAGAAGCCGATTACGAGTTTGGAGAGTATGCGTTGGAGGCGCTAGAAGCCATTGACCGTAAAGCTGAAGCCAGACAACAAGCTGGAATGGCAGGTGGTGGAACAGGTAATCCTAATCTACCTCCAGGTGCAACCAACTCTTCCGGTGCTATCAATCGTGCCATGGGTGCTAATCCACCGGGTACAATTTTGGAACGAATCTACTATCCAGTTTATCCACCCCAGAGTTCCTGGATACCCCCTGTACCCCCGGCTAACTCCTCAGTCGCCCCGCCGCCAGCCCCAGCGCCTTCACCTGCTGCCAATCCACCTGCACCTACAGCACCCCCTCCTCAAGTCACGGCTCAAACACCACCAGCCTCACCCCCAACCGTTGCTCCGACTTCACCTACAGCATCAGCATCGCCAACGCCACCAGCACCGCCACCCCCGCCTCCTGTCAACCATACTCTGGTGGGAGTGCTAGAGTCAGACGAACTTTCTGCTGCCTTATTTGAAATTGATGGGATTACTCAGCGGATTAATATTGGTGAAGCCATTGGCACAAGTGGCTGGATGTTAGTTGAAGTGAACAACGGAGAAGCGATTATTCGACGGAATGGAGAAGTTCGCTCTGTTTACACAGGGCAGACATTCTAAATTAGACACTCGGCAAAAAAGTGCCAACGTTCAAGTGCCAAACCCTAAGCGAGTACCCACATGGCAGCTTATACAGTTGCCTAGAAAATGATGCCACAAAAACGCGATCGCGGCGGTTCCGGTACAGTGATTTGCCCCTAACAACTGAACCTCATAGTTCACAAAGGTTTCCACCGTTGCTTGCACGCGATCGCGACTCGCCCGGTTCAGGTGCATTCCCCCAATTACGGCGTAAAATTTATCGATACCTGTGATTTGGGCAATATAATCGAGGGTATTAATCACACCCGCATGAGCGCAGCCTAAAATCACCACCATTCCTGCGGGTGTATCCAGAAACAAGGCTTGGTCATCGACAATCAAATCTACTTGATTTTGCTGGGAATCCTGCCAAAAATCACCCCCTGTATCTTCCAGGGGATGACGCCGGGGAATTGAACCCGTCAGGTACATACCAGGGATAACTTCTGTAGGTTTATCTGTCCAAACTAACTGATCAATCCTCTGTTTGAGCCTATCTACATCTTGAATCGGAGATCCAATATTCCCTCTGGGACTAAACTTGGGTTGTAGCGCCGCCGGATGCAGAAAGAGTTTAGCAATATTACAGTCTTCTAAGATGCTCATTAAACCACCTGTATGATCATAATGACCATGACTAAGCGCAACTGCATCTAAATTTTGTAGTGAAATTCCCAACTGTTGAGCATTGTGGCGCAATGTTAACCCCTGTCCTGTATCAAATAAAATGCGCTGGGAATCGGTTTCGATCAGATAAGACAGCCCATGTTCTCCTAAAAGTCCCCGCCCATAAGCTGTATTCTCAACTAAAACGGTAAGCTGACAGGCGTTTTTTTGAATCTGCATAGGTTATTCTATAAATTAGGATTGTTTCTGCGATCGCGGAAGTTTCACCACAAACTCAGTGCCTTTTCCTGGTTGGGAACAATAGTCGAGAGTACCGCCATGTTTCTCCACAATTTTATAACTAATTGATAATCCTAATCCCGTTCCCTTGCCAACAGGTTTAGTGGTAAAAAACGGCTCAAACACTCGTGATTTGAGTTCTGCTGGTATACCAAAACCATTATCCCGAACCCGAATCGCCACCATTTCATCGTCTAATTGTTGAGTCAAAATCTCAATCCTTGGCTGCTTCACAAAAGCGGATTCTAAAGCATCAATCGCATTAATTAGCAGATTCATAAACACTTGATTGATTTCTCCAGCATAGCACTCGACTAAGGGCAAGTCACCATAGTCTTTAACTACCTGAATAGCCGGACGGTTGGGATTGGCTTGCCAGCGATTTTCGAGAATTAATAGAGTATTATCAATTCCTTCATGCAAATCAACCGTTTTCATCTCCGCTTCATCGAGTCGCGAAAAATTCCGCAATGATTGCACGATTTTGCGAATCCGATCGGCTCCGATTTTGATCGAGTCCAGTAATTTAGGAAAGTCTCGCTGAATAAACTCCCAATCCAGTTGCTGTAATTTGGCTTGAATCAGGGGAGTGGAATTGGGATAGGATTGCTGATAAAGCTGTACCAGTTCCAAAACATCATCGATATAATCTTTAGCCGGATTAATATTGCCGTAAATAAAGCTAACTGGGTTATTAATTTCATGAGCCACTCCCGCCACCAGTTGTCCCAAACTAGACATTTTTTCTTGTTGGATGAGTTGAGCTTGCGTCTGTCGCAATTGTTGCAAAGCCGCTGTCAGTTCTATAGCTTTCTGGGCTTCCGATTCAGCAATTGAGCGGGTTTGGGCGTAGAGTTCCGCTTGCGTAAGCGCGATCGCCAGTTTATCGGCTACCCGTTCTAACAAGTCTACTTCGCTATCACTCCAATGTCGCGTTTTCCCACTATGACTGCAACAGATAGCGCCAATTTTCCCCGATTGAGTGTGAACGGGGACAAAAACCACCGCACGATAGTTTAATGTCTCCAGAAAAAATTGGCGTTCGACGGGATCTTGCAACGTCAGGGTATCTTCAATACGAGTCACTTCTTTGCGGGTGATTTTGGCAATTAAGGGGGTAATGTCGGCTACGGGAACCCGACTTCCGTTTAAGGAAGGTAACTCAGGGTGTTTGACTTCAGCGATAACTTCTGCTACGGGAGGAATAGCGTCTGGTACATATAATCGGAAGACGCAGCGTTCCAATTCTAACAAGTGATAAAGTTTATCTACGGCTGTTTCTACCACTGTATTAAAATCAAGAGAAGCACGAATTTGACTAGCAATACAATTAAGCAGTGATTCTCGCTGCGCTAGTTGTCGATAGCGGGTTTCCGATTCTTGCAACGCTTGTTCAAATTGCTTACGTTGTGTGATATTGGTACAGGTTCCCACCAGTCGATAAATGCGCCCATTATCATCTTTGAGAGGGGTGAGTCCTGTCAGCCACCAAGTTGGTTCTCCGTCTAGAGTAACGAGTTTTTCGTAATGAATGGTTTTTCCCGCTTTAACGCATTCATCATAGAGTTCTATACAGGGCGAGGCAAATTCAGGTGGTAATACCTCGCTCAGTAAACGTCCACGCAGGTTATCTGAGGTTAACCCCAAATTTTTTTTAGCCACAGGATTAAAATCGGCGTAACGGTAATTTCCTTGAGCATCGATATCGATCACGAAAATGGGATGATCGACCTTTTCGTAGATACTGCGTAAGCCGAAGCAACTCTGTTGAGTGGAGAGAATAGACATGGCTGCAAGTTCCAGAACGATTTGAGCGAGCCAACTCTAAGCAATTGCGTAAGATGAGATAAGCTGTTCGGCATTTAAACCTTAATGTCAAGAATGGCTCTCATCCTTTTAGTGCGTTAAGCGAAGCCATGCCGCAGGCTTTGCATCTTGCTCGCTACTAATACCCAATTTAAATGCATGACAGCTTAGATTCCCCTGATGAACCGAAGCGGCTAGAGTAATTAATTAGATTGGCTCTTGGTCTATTCTACCACTGTTTAAAATTCATTCAGCCAGCGTCATGTCGGATTTTAGATTAAAACTTTCAACCGTGAGTGCGGCAAAAGCTAACATGAAACCTAAGTAATGGAGATAAGCTGTAATCGAACTCGCCCACATTGTTATCTGTCTTGATTTTTGCTGATTTGATTAATTAGGACTTACGCAAAGGCTCTATTTGTAGGGTGTGTTAGCGTAGCGTAACGCACATTTACCCCCATCCGTGGTGTGTCTGCGTAAGTCCTGTTAATAATTTGATGTTGGCTAGGTAAAAACAATCAGTATATCACTGGTTTCGGCGATCCCCAAAGGGGTCCAATTTTCAGTGCCATTCATCCTAAGTCTCACTGACAGTTTCACGTCCGTGACGGTGTTGATGACGGTGTTGATGCTCATGTTCATGTTCATGACATTCACTATCTTCTGTCACCAAAGAACCATTAAGATAGGCGTCAACCGCTTTATCTAGATCCGTTTCTTTAGTAATAATCGGTTCAATTCCCTTCTGTTCCAGACGGCTTACCAATTTCTTTCCCATTCCCCCAGCAATCAAAACCTGCACATCATCTAACGGGTGGGAGTTGTTGGGTTTGCTATTGTGAAACGACTGTTCGGGGGACAATTCCAAAAGCGTTTTAGCGGTGATTTCATTATCTTTAATGTCGTAAATCCAAAACCTCTGGCAATGTCCAGCGTGTTCGGTTAGGCTGGTTTTATTTTGACTAGCGACAGCAATTTTCATGGTTTTTCCTATTTTTAATGAATGGTTACTTGAACTGGCGTAAAAGCTACGCGCGTGGATGATCGTGAGGCTGGCGAGTGTTGATACCTAGCAAGCTATAAATGCCGCAAAAACCAATCGCCGCACTGAAAGCAAGCACAGCGGCGGCGATATCAAATCCAACCACTAAGCCAGTATCTTGATAAACACTCAACCCTGCATACAGCAAAATTTCTGCTAAGAGTAAGCGAACAATCTGATCGAAGCGTCCGACATTGTTGAACATGATACCTAATGTAAACGAACAGTAGATTTTTCGGCGTTCTAACACTCTGAACCGATTGCCTAATGGTTACGGCAATTCTGGGTTATTGGCTAAGAGTGTTTCCCGCCTTGCCTGGGAAACTTTCAGCTATTTGTTGAATATATCACTAGATAGTTGATTAAGCAAGCAGAAAGAAGCAAGGGAGTAGAGACGTTGGCGACAATACCTCTACATGAGCGCCAGGGAAGCCTTTCCACGCCTAGAGTGGGGGCAGGTATGTGGGGTAACAGAGGTGAGAGCGATCGCGTTATCATCCACATTTCGCACTTCAGATGAAGCATTAGATAGCGCTTGCACCTCCCAATTCACCCTAACCCTAATGTCTTTCGCACCTCCTCACTATTCACAACCTTACCTGCTTTTTGCTGTTGTCGCGATCGCTCAATAATGTCTAAAAACTGAGTGTTGCTACTTAAGGAAACCGTTTCAATATCTGCTGTAGCTACCAAAACAGCTACGGGTTTACCCTCAAATCCGGCGATCGCTGGTTCTCTTCCTAAACTACGAACATAATCGGCTAAAGATGCTACACAATCGGATTGTTGTCGCTGCAAAGACTTTTTGATTAATGTTAGTGAATCTAGATTTGCTTCTAGAGGTAAACTTTCTAAGTCCGCAATTGGTGTCAGCACAGCTACAGTAGTTTCCTGAATTGTAACAAGCAAAGGCTCTTTCCCTAAAGCTTGAATATATTTACTTAAGGATTGAGTTGCCTGTGCCAGTTCCACAGATTTCATAGTTCAATTTCCTCCTTACCGATCCGAACTCGATTGCGATTCTTAATTGCAACTGCTTGAATATAGACTATAGACACTGTGTTGTCTTCTACATCGTAGTATACCCGTAACTTTCCTATCCGCAATTCCCACGTTGCCAAACTGTTAGGTTGCATAGGCTTGCGATTTCTAGTTTCTACTAGGGGTTCATATGTGAGTTGCTCATCTACAGTATCTAACACGGTTCTTTGTTGACGCTTTGTTAATGTTTTTAGATGTTCAATAGCCGCATCAGTATATTCAATTTGATAAGTCACTTCTTCTCCCCCCACTACCAACATAAAAAATATATTTTCTCATTCCTGCGTTTGATAAAAATAAAATGCCGCCGTTGAGCCAATAGTTCAGGATGAGACAAAAAAAGCGATTGAATTCATGCCTCGATTCTATCACTCCTCCAAGGTTTCAGCCATAACCTCCCTCAAAACCATCATCTTACCCCTGCTTACTTACAAGCCATAATTGACATTGCGAAAGAGTGCCAAGCCGATGTTGGAGTAACGGAAGAGGACATCAAACAGATTTTATCCAGTCTGAACCTTCAGATTGCTCCCTTTAACGAGGAATTGCTTTATAATCGTGTTAATGAATCTATCTTCAGTCTATTTATACACCTGATGAACAAATTGATGGTAAAAATTGGGTTCGTCGCAAAGGATGTGATCCTAACTTGCTTGCATAGAACTGTAGGGGCGCACAGACGTGCACCCTTTCCCGATGTGCGCCTCAGAATCCCAATTTAGCCAAAACAGGTTTAGGTGAAACAACGTGCTTGTTAATCCCCAGTTTTCCCGGTTTAATCCCTAACGCCAAGCCAATAATTTCCGTGATATAAAGAATGGGCAGCTTATAGGAAACATTGTACGCCTTCTCGATATCCGGCTGTCTCAGTTCTAAATTATTAGCACACAACGGACAAGCCAACACCATACAATCTGCCCCCAAGGATTTTGCCTCATCTAACAGGCGCTTCGTCAGTTCAAACGCTACCTTTTCCTGGGGAACCAGAATCGGTCCACCACAACATTTCGTCTTTGATCGAAAATCAACCACCTCCGCCCCACAAATCTCAGATAATTTATCCATCGACATGGGGAAAACTGGAGAATCCCATCCCGTTAAATCCTGGGGTCGAGTCAAGAGACACCCATAATAACAGGCAACTTTTAAACCCCGCAACGGCTTTTTGATCCGCCTAGAAATATCCACATCATTCGCCAAGACATCGACAACATTCCTCACCTTAGTATTAGAGTCAGAAATCGACATCCCCATCT
The DNA here is from genome assembly GCF_040218245.1 of Coleofasciculus sp. E1-EBD-02. Taxonomy (NCBI): domain Bacteria; kingdom Bacillati; phylum Cyanobacteriota; class Cyanophyceae; order Coleofasciculales; family Coleofasciculaceae; genus Coleofasciculus; species Coleofasciculus sp. E1-EBD-02. The sequence goes on from NZ_JAVJQN010000007.1 coordinate 71,062, forward strand.
GGGACAGAATCGGCGTAATCTTATTGCGTTCCGTCTCGTTCTCTAATGCCTTAGCCGCCTTTGCTGACTTGTTGTAACAGCCTGAACAGGATGCCAAAAGATCGCGATTTTTTTGTTGCGCCAGCACCACATTTCTCGCCGCTAACGCCATCCCCACTTCATGAGATACCCCAGCCGCGATGGAACCCCCACAACAAGACCAATCTTCAAGTTCCTCCAACTCAATTCCCAGTTCTTGCATCACCACTCGGGTGGAGATATCAAACTCCTTGGCTGAGGAATGGAGGCTGCATCCTGGATAATAAGAATATGTCATTTTTTACTCGCCTGTTCTAATGCTTGATTAAATGTTTTTGGATCTTTCACTTTAGCCGGGAAGGGCGACAACTTACCCCGAAGCGCTAATTTGACGCCCAACTCGGCTTGTTCCAACATGGCTTCAATTCCGCCATATTGATGCATGAGTTCCGGTTCAAAAACAATCCCGCGTTTCTTGACTAACTCCACAAAGATTTGATTAAATCGGGTCGAGTCGTTCTGAATTCCTTCGCGGATGGCAAGGGCTTTAATTGTTTCAATGACATCCGCTGGTCGTACTCCACGCGGACATCGGGATGTACAGGTATAACAGGAGGTACATAACCAGAGGGTGTTACTTTTGAGAATCGTTTCCCATTCACCCCGTTGCAGCAACAGAATCAGCTTGCGGGGGGAAATATCCATGCGATCAATATTGGTACATCCACCACTACAAGTCCCACACTGCATACAACTCGCGATCGCGGCATTCTCACCCCCCTCAGCGATCACTTTATCCATCACCTTCTGACTGATTTGATCACCATCAACCTGGCGATCCGTTTTAATACCAAAGAAGCATTTCTTTTTGGCGACCATTGATTTAATCCTCACTGATGTACAACTTGTTTTTTACTGGCAAAATGCCCATTGGTCGCTGATTCAAATTGGCAGAGAGAACCAACCTTAGTGGCGAGAAAACCCGCAATTTCCGCCGCCGCCGATCGCCCATCTGTAATTGATTCAGCAATCGCTTTCGGACCCGTTGCTGTTCCCGCCAGAAAAACGCCTGTTCGCGCCGAATAATTGTTAGAATATTGAGTATGGGCGGTTTCATAGAACCGATCACAACCAACTTTTAGATCGGCAATTTCTGACAGTTCCGTATTGCCGCACATTCCCACCATTAACACCAACAAGTCCACAGTTAATCGCATCGGTCTTGCTGTTAATGTATCTTCTACCCGCAACAACAAACTACCATCATTTTTCTCATTCGCCTCAGAAAGCCGACCTCGGATGAACTGAACCCCATATTTTTCCTGAGACGTTCGGTATAGTTCCTCATAACCGCGACCAAACACCCGAATGTCCATATACAGACTGTAAATTTCACAATCAGGTATCTGTTCTTTAATTTCAATTGCCACCTTCACCGCATTGGTACAGCAAACTCGCGAACAGTAATTATTATTTACTTTCTCATCGCGAGACCCGACACAATGAACCATGGCTATTTTCCGTGGCGTTTTCCCCGATGCCGTTTTCACCTTTTGCTGTTTTAGCATGGCATCCAGTTCAACCGAGGTGATGGAATTATCGTAGATATCGTATCCATACTCCTCTTTAAAGGACGCATCAAAATGGTTGAATCCTGTAGACACCAGAATCGAAGCCGCCTTAATCTTTTCCCCGGTTGAAGTGGTTACGGTAAAGTTGGGGGCTGAACCCTCAATCTGATTCACCGTACAATTGTTTAACACCCGGGTTCCATGCAATCCGGCTTTGAGTTCAGCGATAATTTCTGAAGCATCGGTAAAATCAGGAAACACTTTATACCATTTCTTTAAATGTCCCCCCAATTCGGCTTCTTTCTCAATTAGCGTAACCTCTTGTCCTAACTCGCTAAGTTTCCCCGCCGCTGCCATTCCGGCTGGACCACCACCAATTACGACTACGTTTTTACCCATTGTTTTAATCCTTTTTCTATTTACAATTTTTGCATTTTTTCAAGCAAAACCATACGGAAAGAGTCGTTTAAGTAGGTTAATGGAAATAAATCGAACTTGGTTAACTTCTGTCAACCTTCCTCAAGCCTTGACAAATGACAAATGACGATTTTAATTGTCCCCACCGACTTAAAACGAATGCCACTGACTAGTATGCTGGTGGGCGATGCCCACCCTACGGTATATCAAAGGTTGGGATGATTTCCTAATGCTTATTTCAGTGTTATTAGACTTAAAACGGTCGTCTACGTTCTTCAGCCGTCTTAGATTTGTCATACGGAATCCCGATTTTATCCAGCAACGGTTCGATAGGAACCGCCTTGGCATTAAGTCCACAATCCTTAAAGGGGTCATAGCCTAACAACAACCCAGTAAGTTGGGCGTAGTCGAGGATAGATACGTTGAATTCTTCTTCCAGGACTTCCTTAATCGTGCCTTGTTCGGCATCCAGAAACACCGTACAACCCGGACAGTTGGTTAAGATTAAATTACAGTCTGGGTGCGCTTCTTTCAAGCTGGCTAATTTCTTATAAACACTCCCGGCGGTATAATCCCGGTTTTCAGGAAACGCACATTGGCGGAAGCCCATTCCACAACAATGTCGGCGTTCGGGATAATCAACAATTTCTGCACCAAAGGCTTCTAAAAGTCCCACTAAGACTTGGGGAAATTCCGCCCCACCCATGGCTTCACCGGGAAAAATCTTCCCATAGTGGCAACCGACGTGATCCGTGGCTTTGATTCCTTTGAGGCTATATTTGGCTTTTTCTGCTAGTTTATGACGATTGGCAAAAAAGACATCTGAGGCATGAACAACTGAAGGTCTACCACCAGATACGTGAGGAATCCAAAACTCTCGACCGGTTGTTTCTTTTAATGTCTTTTCGGTGTATTCCAGCAACTCCGGTTCTTCTTCCCAGAGTTTAATCACTTCCGTATAGTTGGCAAAGGAGGTGACACAGAAAGAGAAAAGATTATCGACACCTTGTTCATAATGGGCGATGGAAAAGTTTCGTGCTGCAATCACCATCTGTGTTTCTAGGTTGGTGACATCGCCGTGATATCCAATTGCCCCACAGGAGGTATGACCAGGGGCTTCCCGCAATTCGATGCCTAGGTCATTTTTTAAGATTTTATAGGCGACACCTTCAGTATAAGGGGCGGCACTTTGGAGGAAACAACTGCGGAAGCATCCCCATAAGTTTCCACCTGGTTCATCGACGCTGGGGACTTGTTTTTGGTGTCTGTCCCAGGCTTGGTTTTTTCCGGCTAGTTTCATGGTTGATTCTCCTGATTTATTTGATTTCGTAGTTGCGGCTATCTCCGGTTTCTAACCAGGTTTGCCAGTATTTTTCCACTTCCGCTTTGCTGCCGAGTTTCTTTTCCATGCCTTTTTCCACGGCATCCATTAAGGAGACGGCACCAGTTTTTTGGTAAATTGTCCGCACTTCTTCCATGTCTTGTTCCGGAATCATCCGGTGGGAACCGGGGCTATTTTCCAAGTCCATTGGCACACCCCACCATTCACGCATCTCTTGCATATGGTCGTAATAGTATTCCCAGTTCTCACCGAGTTCAGGGAAATGGGATGGGGAGATGTTTTTTGCCAGTAAGGTATAGCCACGTTTGAGCATGTTTTCCCCAAATACCCGCTTGGCAATTAATTGCTGTCGTCCTTTTTCCGACTCGGCAAAGTAACCGTAACGAATCGCAAGTCGGCGTAAGGCAAGAATGACTGAGGCGGGACTGTTGCCTCGGGGACACCGGGTTTTGCAGGAGAAACACTGTCCGCAATACCAAATCTTGTCGGATTTGAGCAAGTCTTCAATCAGTTCGTCATCTTCGGATTGGACGATGTTCATTACCTCTCTGGGAGAGTAATCGTTAAACTCGGCTGCCGGACAAACGGCAGTACATACACCGCAATTGAGGCAGGCATTCATGCCATGTTGATACAAAATGTCTTGTTTTAGCTCATTAAATAGTTTGCCCATCGGAAAACCTCTTTGACTGGCGCGACTGAGTGACGCCTCTCGTCGATGTTTTTATTATATGACTAATTAGTTATATAAAGTCAAGGGGTTAGCCAAAAAAATTTTTCGGGGTGACAAAAATTCCCCCTTCTTTCCCTTGCTCTTCACAGCATCCCCTATCTCCCCTATCTCTCCGATTTCGCTCATCTCGCTGATTTCCCCTTGCTCCCCCTACTCCCCTGCTCTCTCACCCTAATAGCGAAGACAATTTGTGTTATGTAATAATATGATTAATCAGTAAACAATACCGAACCGCAGAACATTACCCCTTATGCCTAATCGCACAGCGACCAAGACCAAGAAAGCCAATTCAGTATCCGATTGCGGCATCTCCCAACTGTCTCCTGTGGCGTTGACCTTGATGGCAGATTTTTTCAAAGTCCTCTCGGAAGTTAGTCGGCTACAGATTGTCTGCTGCTTGAAAGCCGGTGCAAAGAACGTCACGGAGATTATTGAAGAAACCGGACTCGGACAAGCTAACGTATCGAAGCACCTAAAAATACTCAACCAGGCGGGAATCGTGTCCCGTGAACAGCAAGGAGTTTGTGTCTACTATAAGATAGCTAATCCGTTTTTGTTTGAATTGTGCGATTTGGTCTGTGATACTCTCTCGATGCAAATGGAGCAGCAAAGCCAACAAATACAGCAGCTAGCCGCGCTACGCCAAAGTCGCAGATAATTGACCGCCGCGATCAGGGGTGCAGGGGCGGTATCACTATTTGTAGGGACACGGTATGATGTCGTGCCTCTATTCTAGTCTTTAGCATCTGCCTCTAGAAAGATGCTATTGTAGCCAAATACAGCGATAACTTGTTTGGTGTTACTTGGAATGTAATGTAGCAGTGGCACGAAACCAGAATCAGAAAAGCCGCGATCGCATGAGCTTCCCGAGGCGGGCATGGACAGCGACAAGCCTGTTGGGATGCTGGATTGGCGTTGTTTTAACTCAGCCTGCGATCGCGCAAATTACTCCTGATGCTACTTTGGGTAATGAAACGTCGGTATTGACACCGGGCGATAACTCGATAGACATTCTGATTCAAGGCGGCGCTCAACGGGATTCTCACCTATTCCACAGTTTTGAACAGTTCAATGTGGGAGATGGACAACGAGTTGATTTCGCTAATCCTGGCGGGATTGAAACCATTTTCACTCGCGTCACTGGTGAAAACAGTCCGACGAATATTCTGGGAACCTTAGGCGTCGATGGAGCCGCGAACCTGATTCTGCTGAATCCCAATGGTATCGTTTTTGGCGAAAATGCTCGATTAGATGTGTCCGGTGCATTTCGAGCCACGACAGCAGATAGCATTATTTTTGAGAATGGGCTAGAGTTCAGCGCCGCAAATCCTCAAACCCCGTCCCCTTTACTCACCGTTAACGTTCCCCTAGGCTTACAATTTGGAGCCAATCCCGGCACGATTGTCAATCAATCCGTCGCCCAGAGGGATGGAGAAGTCGTGGGTCTAGCAGTGCAACCTGGTCAAACTTTATCCTTAATTGGTGGAGATGTGGAGTTAGAAGGGGGTCATCTAACCGCACCTGGGGGAAAAATTGAACTGGGTTCTGTTTTTGATGGAGAGTGGAACCTCAATTCTCCCCAATCCTCATTCTCTGATGCTACAAGTTCGACATTAGGCACGATTCAATTGATAGAACAAGCCACCGTCAATGCAAGTGGTGCAGGCGGGGGCGAAATTCTGGTGCAAGGGCGACAAGTTTCCGTCCGGGATGGGTCACAAATTCAGTCAATTACTCTAGGATCTCAACCTGGAGCTAATTTAACCATAAACGCTTCTGAGTTAGTCGAAGTGGTTGGCGCTTCCCCCACTGGTTTTCCCATCAGTAGCATCAAAACCAATACAATTGGTACTGGATCAGGAGGAGATTTAACCCTAAACACCGCCCAATTGCGGGTTCAGGGTCAAGGATTAGTTTCTGCATCAACCTTTGGAGGTGGGACAGGGGGAGATCTGACGATTCGGGCTTCAGAATCTGTAGAACTGAGTGGCTCTGGATTTGAGGATTTGCAGCAAAACATTATCTTAAGGGCGTTAGCTACACCAGAGCAATTAGCTGCCTTAGGTGTACCCCCCTTCCAAGTTTCCGATATCGAATTTTTCGGCGGCGGACTTTTGGCGGCTACTCAAGGAAACAGTTCCGCCGCCGGTCGTTTAACCATTGACACGAATCGGTTAGTGATGCGGAATGGCGCGATCGCCTCTACACCAACAGGGGGTGCGGGGAGAGGGGGAGATGCTGTGATTAACGCTTCTGAGTCCGTGGAAATATCTGGTTCGGCGTTTGTCACTGGGGCGTTTCAAGGAACCACAGGTGATGCGGGAAATCTTAGGTTGAATACGCAACGCTTATCCCTTAAAAATGGTGGACTCCTGCAAACGATTACCTTTGGTCAAGGGGATGGTGGAAGTTTGCAAGTGAACGCCTCTGAGTCTGTACAAATGGACAGTACACCCATTGGCGCTCTTGCTCCCACAGGGATTTTTGCCAACAGTATCTTTAGTACAGGGACAGGCGGCGACATCACCGTAAATACACGCCAGATGATTATGCGCGACGGGGCGCAAGTGGGAAATCAGACGGGTGCATTGACGGGATTGGGGTTAATTCCAGTCGGGGGTCCCGCTGGAGATGTTGTCATAAATGCGACTGATTTTATCGAAATTGACGGCTTATCCCCGGATGCTCGCTTTATTAGTGGTCCGGGAACCACCAGTTTTAGTGGTGCGCCCGCAGGAGATGTAACAGTTTCCACTCAAAATATGATCATTCGCAATGGGGCAAATATTTCAACCACCACCCTGAGTGCGGGAGATGGAGGCACATTGACGGTTAATGTCTCCGATACATTGGAACTCATCGGTACGGGCATTTCTACCGGGGGAGGAGTCACCGTCGAAATTCCCAGTAGTTTAGTTTCTTCCTCCGGACGTGCTGACTTTCCTGCATTGCAAGCCACAGGGGATGCGGGTGTTTTAAAGGTAAATGCAGGTCAACTTATTATCCGGGATGGGGCAGAAGTTGCCGTGAATAGTCTTGGTTCAGGGGATGCGGGGACATTAGAGATTGTCGCCGATTTGATTCAGTTGGACAATCAGGGAACAATTAATGCGGCGACAGATTCGGGTCAAGGTGGTAACTTATCCCTGAAAACTCAAAACTTGCTGATGATTCAAGAGAGTCAGATTACCACAGATGCTGGGAATACAGATGGGGGTAATATTACCATCATGACCGATACCTTAGTCGCTCTAGAAAATAGCGATATTACCGCGAATGCTCAACAAGGTCGAGGGGGGCGAGTTATTATTATAGCTCAAGGTATTTTTGGCACGGAGTTTCGGAAGAAATTGACACCAGAAAGTGATATTACAGCTACCTCTGAATTGGGACCTGAGTTCAGTGGTATTGTAGATATCGTTATCCAAGGGATTGACCCCTCTCAAGGATTAGTTGATTTCCCCGAAAATTTCACGGATACTAGCACGCTTATTGCCATTGGTTGTGCCGCTGATGAAGGGAATTACTTTGCCCTAACTGGGCGCGGTGGCTTACCTGCCAACCCCACGCAACCCCTTGTCAGTGAGACGGTGTGGTCAGATGTACGCAATTTAGCGGTGGCGTCTTCTCCAGCGTCTACGGCTAAGACGGAGAACAATTTTCAATTTTCCCGACCGAATCCTCAACCTCAAATTATTGAAGCGCAAGGCTGGATTGTCAATGAAACAGGTCAAGTTGAATTGGTAGCTAATTTACCAGAAAGTTTCCCTCAAAGTCCTCGATATAAACCGAAAACTTGTTCACCTTAAAGGGTGTGGGTGAGCCGGAGTGTAGGGGCGGGTTTTACCGATAACGTTTTGCCACCAACCGATAACTTGAGTAAACCCGCCCTTCTAGTGCATGACTTGTAGAGACGTGCCATGGCACGTCTGGGAGCTGGGGAGATTTTAGCTGCTCAATGATTTCTGCCATGCTGCACTAGGGTATCAGAGAAGATAAGAGAGATGAGGGAGTTATATCGAATCCGGTTGTTTCTCCAATGCTATAAAATTGTCGTCCAAATACACTAACGTCCTCTGCTACCTGGAGCGTTAAAAAAACATAATTCCGGTACTAACGGATTAGTCAGGGCGGGTTTAGTTAAGTTAGAGGTTTCCTCCTGAAAGTTATCAGTAAAACCCGCCCCTACAGTGCCAAACTCCTTCTCAATACCATGAATGATCACAATCGGGTAAAACTATGAAGTGGGTTCGTCAATTTTTTAGGCTACAAGTTCGGTCTAGTTTGAGACGGTATGCTTCCTCTGTGATACTGTTTGGGCTAACCCTGTTTCTCGTCACCACTGTATTACCCGGAATTTCATATCCAGTTGAATCTTTACACGTTAGTGGAGACAAGGTAGAGGGTAGAGGGCAGAGGGCAGAAGGGCATATTGCCCAAACCGATAAAATCTTACACCTTGGGGATAACACCAGGCGCTTAAAACGCCAACCCGCAAACGCCAAAATTGCCAATTCCCCAACCCCTCTAGAACAAGGGATTGCTGCCTTTGAAGCAGGACGTTTTACTGATGCGGCACAACTGTGGCAACAAGCCGCCCAAGAGTATGAACAAAAGCGCGATCGCCTAAATCAAGCCCTAAGTTTAAGTTATCTCTCGTTAGCCTATCAAAATTTGGGACAAGTCCAGGACGCAGAACAAGCGATTAGCCAAAGTCTTGATCTGTTGCAACACCAAGACAATTGGGAATCAGGGGGTTTGGCGATTCTGGGTCAAGCCCTGAATACTCAGGGACGCCTGCAACTCACCAAAGGACAAGCTGAAGCCGCCTTAGATACCTGGAAACAAGCCACCGACGCTTACAGTCGTGCGGGTGATGAAACCGGAAAACTGGGAAGCCAAATTAACCAAGCCCAAGCCCTGCAAACCTTGGGACTCTATCGACGGGCGCAAACGCTCTTAGAACGGGCAAATCAACAACTTCAAGCCAACCCTGACTCCCGCGTCAAAGTTCAAGGATTGCAGAGTTTAGGAATTGCCCTGCAAGAATTGGGCGATCCCAAAACGTCCCAAACTCTTTTAACCCAAAGTTTAGCGATCGCCCAAAAACTCAACCCAACTCCTGATACAAGTCCGATTCTGTTGAGTTTAGGGAATGTGACTAGAGACTTACAAGAAGATGACAAAGCATTAGATTACTACCAGAAAGCCGCTAAAAATGCAACCGATTCGCTGATCCAAATCAAAGCTCAATTGAACCAACTGAGTCTGTTGATCAATACGGAACAAGAGGACGCCGCGATCGCACTATTACCGCAAATCCAAGTTAGTCTCGCCACCCTATCCCCCAGTCGGGCGGCGGTTTATGCTCAGGTAAATTTTGCAGATAGCCTGATGCGGATGAGCACAGGAGCAGGGGAGCAGGGGAGCGAAGAAGCCGGAGAGCAGGAGCGCCAATTTGTAGGGGCGGGTTTAACCGATAACCTTACCCCAAAAACCGATAACCTAACTAAACCCGCCCTGGTTAGCAATCCCGGAAGCGCTAAAGCGCTGACTACGAACGGCGCGATCGCACAATTGTTAGCCAAAGCCATTCAACAAGCCAGACAGATTCAAGACGCTAAAGCTGAATCATACGCCATTGGGCAGTTAGGCAAACTTTACGAACAAAAGCAGCAGTTAGCCGAGGCGCAAAAGCTGACGCAACAGGCGCTGAGTTTGATTCCGGGAATTAATGCTGGTGATATTGCCTATTTATGGGAATGGCAACTGGGTCGAATTCTGGAAAAGCAGGGCAATATAAAGGATGCCGTCGCCGCTTATACCGTCGCCGTGGAAACCTTGCGATCGCTCCGCAGTGATTTGATTGCCCTGCCAAATTTACAGTTTTACTTTCGAGAACGGGTTGAACCCGTCTATCGTCAACTGGTGGGCTTACTCCTAAAATCTGATCCGTCTCAAAAAAACCTGCAAAAAGCCCGTGAGGTGATTGAATCCCTCCAGCTTGCTGAATTAGATAACTTTTTTCGCAACACCTGTATCCAGGCGCAATCCCAACAAATTGATCAGGTTGATCCCACGGCGGCGGTGATTTATCCGATTATTCTGCCAGACCGTTTAGCTGTGATTCTATCATTGCCGGGACAACCCCTGCGCCATTATCAAACTCAATTACCGGAAGCAGAGGTGAACAACGCCTTTGTCCAACTCCGCAAATTCCTCAATCCTGTTCTGTCAAACAAACAACGATTACGCTATTCCCAAGACATTTATGACTGGCTGATTCGACCCATAGAAGCCGCGTTAGCCGACAATGAGATTAAAACCCTCGTCTTTATCCTGGATGGGGCGTTGCGAAATCTGCCCATGGCAGCCCTTTATGATGGAGAACAGTATCTAATTGAAAAATATAGTGTCGCGGTTAGTCCTGGATTGCAACTGTTAGAACCGCGTGCGCTGGATCGAGAACGGCTTCAGGCATTAATTGGTGGACTCAGTGAGGAACGTCAGGGATTTTCTGCTTTACCTGGAGTCGAGTTGGAACTGAAAAAAATCTCGGATCAAGTACCGTCTGAGATGCTTTTCAATCAGGAGTTTACTACAACCACACTTGAACAAGAAATTAGTGCCGTTCCTTTCCCCGTAGTTCACCTGGCTACTCATGGTCAGTTTAGTTCGGAGGTGGAAGATACGTTTATCCTGACCTGGGAAGGGCAAGTTAATGTCAATGATTTGGATCAATTACTGCAAGTTCGAGAACGAGAGGATAGCCAACCGATTGAATTACTGGTTCTCAGTGCTTGCCAAACCGCAACCGGGGATCAGCGAGCCGCCTTGGGATTAGCGGGTGTTGCAGTCCGTTCCGGCGCTCGCAGCACTCTAGCAACCCTGTGGTCAGTTCGCGATGAATCTACAGCTCAACTAATGGCTGAGTTTTATCAATCCCTGACTCAAGCTGAAAACAGCAAAGCGGAATCTCTGCGTCAAGCACAGCTTTCTATCTTGAACAATCCTAAATATGAGCATCCGTATTACTGGGCACCGTTTGTTTTGGTGGGTAATTGGCTATAGAGCGTCAGTTCTACAGCGCGATGGCGTGTAAGTGAGGTATCTGAGGGGGTGACAAGGGACTTGAAGGTACTACTGGCTGGGATAGAGTCTATTTGAGTTGTAAAACTTAGGTGAAACCGAAAAAACAAAGAGCATAACCTAAGAGTGATAAACCACAGACGTTTCGCCAATATTAAGTATTAGGAAAGAATGTTAATTGATCGTACAAATGATTTAGACGTGCGATATTTTTTTACTCTGATTGTCAAATAATGTAAATTAGTGTAAATTAGTGATCTCTATAAACCTTGCTGTATATTATGTCACTTAGTAACCGATTTAAACCTGTAATCAGTTTGGCTCGAAAAGAGGGGTTCAATTGTGTCCGACATCCCATACCCGACACCCGACACCCGACACTCTGCTTACACCTCAAGTAACTTGTCAACCTTCCGTTCCAGAGGATAAGCAACCCTGTCGCCCGATAGATATCTGACTGGAGGATTCCGGTTAAGATGCGCCTAATCCCTGACTGTAAACACGACAACGTGACCACTCCGGCAATTCCTGGCGAATGAGGAATTTCAGTGGGGTGCAAGTTCAACTGAGATTTGGCACTCTAGTGAGCAATTGGGATTATTGCGAAGATTACCCGGTAAAAACCCTGATTTTTCGTTGATGTACTCCTGTTTATTGAGAATCGTGGCAGATGGCAGCTCAGGTTGATCAAAAATCCCGGATGGGGATTATCCCAGAGCAAACCTAGATGTATTTTTGTGATCAACCCTACATAGAAAGACTTATTACAACATAAATCTTCTCAATTTTTATTCCTATGGGTTGAGTAAAATCAAGGGGTGAAGACTGGCTATTATAAACGAAATTGTTTAATATTAATAGTGTCATTCGCCAAGGCATTTACTGTTCAAGAGGATTATGCTCATGACTTGGCAACATTACTACACTTATATTAGCTTCTTTGTCATCAGTCTGGTGGGGAATATCCTGCCGATTGAGGGACTACCCGTGCAGGCGCAAGAGATTACGCCGGGTAGAACGTTAGCTAGTCGCTCGATGGTGACGGTAAGTTTCACACCGCCACCAACTGGTGATCCACCCTTACCCAACAATACGGAAGGGGGAGGGACTCGTGATGGCGGATGTCCTCAAGATGCGAAGGCACTTGAGCCAACGATTACGCCTGTAATGCCCGCGACTCGCCAAGGATTAACCGTGGCGGAACGCCCGACATTTTTTGTTTACGTCCCTAAAACCACGGCGAAGCAGGCACTCTTTGTGCTTAAGGACGAAAATGAGGATTATTATTACGAAACAACCTTGCCCATGCCCAAACAAGCAGGGATTATCAGCGTAAAGCTCCCTGATGAAGCATCCAAGCTAGAAATGGGTAAAACGTATCATTGGTCGTTTCTGATGATTTGTGGCGCACAAGTTACGCCCGATAGTCCCGGAGTCCAAGGCGTGATTAAACGGATTAAGCCGAATGGAACATTAAATCAGCTAGACGGAGAACCTTTGTTAGAACAGGCTCTCCAGTATGGGGCAAATGGTATTTGGTTTGATACTCTGACAACCCTGGCTGAACTTAGACAATCTAATCCACAGGATTCCTCGTTTCAGGTGGCTTGGGCAGACTTATTGAAATCGGTGGGACTTGATGCGATCGCGACTCAGCCCCTCGTTAATTGATATCAGTTTGTGGGGGAGCTCTTTAATGATTTAAATAATACAGTCCCCTTTCTGAGATTAACGATTGAGACTGGGGCGAGTCGAGACAGGTTAATTCTCACACCTCCACATTTATGCAGCGACTCGCCCCTACAACCCCTGCTTTCCAGACGCTTCTGGATCGCATCTCTACAGGCTTCCCCTGCTTTCCTGAGTCTCTACTCGGTTACCAAATCTGTACTCATGTCATTATCCCCCCAAGATAAATCCTTAAGACACCTAATTGCCGATACAATTGTGGCGACACCAAATCGGCGTATTTCATTTGCCGAATATATGGATTTAGTCCTCTATCATCCCCAACAGGGATATTATGCTACGGGTGCAGTTAATATTGGCTCTGAAGGAGACTTTTTTACCTCGTCCCATCTGGGTCATGATTTTGGTGAGTTACTGGCAGAACAGTTTGCCCAAATCTGGGAGATTCTGGAATACCCCGAACCCTTTACATTAGTGGAAATGGGGGCGGGTCAAGGATTGGTTGCGGCTGATGTTTTGAGTCATTTATATCGACAGTATCCAGACTGTTTTGCGGCGTTAGACTATATCATTGTCGAAAAAGCAGCGGGATTGATCACAAAACAGCAGCAAGTTTTAACCCAGTTGAATCTACCTGGTTTACCGTTACGCTGGTGTACCTTTGATGAAATATCGAACAATTCAATTATCGGGTGTTGTTTTTCTAACGAACTCGTGGATGCATTTCCGGTGCATCAAGTTGTGCTGGAAAAGGGAAAGCTTCGGGAAGTGTATGTGACAACGGTAACGACAGAAGTAGATGAGATTCATTTTGGCGAAGTTACCGATGATAGTTCTACACCTCAGTTAAACGAGTATTTTCAGTGGATGAAAATTGATTTATATTCAGGTGTGTATCCAGACGGCTATCGAACTGAAGTGAATTTGGCAGCGTTGGATTGGATGGAGATGATTGCTAATAAGCTGAAACAAGGGTTTTTGCTCACGATTGACTATGGGTATCCTGCCGATCGCTATTATTTACCCGTCCGACATCAGGGAACATTAAAATGCTATTATCGTCACCGCCATCATGATAATCCTTATGTAAATGTTGGGCAACAAGATATTACCGCTCATGTGAATTTTACGGCGTTAGAACAGCAAGGAGAATTGTCTGGATTACAAACCGTAGAATTGACCAAACAAGGGTTGTTTTTAATGGCATTAGGATTAGGCGATCGCATCTCAGCATTGTCAGGATTAGGAAGCCATCAGGGACAAGCGATCGCGGGGGCGCAGGATGTGATTAGAATTATGCAGCGTCGGGATGCCTTACATCAACTGATTGATCCTACGGGATTGGGAGGTTTTGCGGTGCTGTTGCAGTGTAAAGGGTTGAGTCGGGAAAAAGCGCGATCGCTCAAAGGATTAACGATTCCGCCAATTGTTTAATTTGTTGTATGTCATTGGTCAAAAGATGTAGGGGCGGGTTTAGGGAATCTGTAGGGGCGGGTTTAGGGAATCTGTAGGGGCGGGTTTAGGGAATCTGTAGGGGCGGGTTTAGGGAATTAATTTAGCTAGTCACCAATAACGGAACAACAAAACCCGCCCTCCCCACCAATAACGGAACAACAAAACCCGCCCTCCCCACCAATAACGGAACAACAAAACCCGCCCTCCCCACCAATAACGGAACAACAAAACTCACCCTAATCCCCACCTAAATTTATCAATTAACCTCAAACCCGACAACAAAATCCACCTGATTTTAAACCGCGATCGCACGCCAAAGATGTAGTGATAGGGTGGAGCAGGGCGGGTTTTGTAGAAAGGTTATGGGTTTGTCTGTTAATTTTGCCCCTAAACCCGCCCCTACATTAGATTCACTGCCCCGATATCAGAAGACAAATGATTATTAAGTCACAAAACCCCCTTAGAACTGGGAATCATTTCAGCGCGACGGGGATCGATTTCTGTTGCCATACGGACTGATCGCGCAAATGCTTTAAATGTGGCTTCAATAATATGATGAGAATTAATTCCATCCAGTTGGCGGATGTGCAACGTCATTTGGCTATGGTTTACCAATGCAACAAAGAATTCCCGCACCAGTTGCGTGTCGTAGGTGCCAACCCGTTGAGTGGGAATCTCTAAACCATAGCTTAAATGAGGACGCCCCGAAAAATCCAGTGCCACTTGGACTAATGCCTCATCCAAGGGGGCGATAAAATGACCAAAACGGACAATCCCTTTGCGATCGCCTAATGCCTGAGCAAACGCCTGTCCCAATGTAATGCCCACGTCTTCATTGGTATGGTGATCGTCAATTTCGATATCACCCGTAGCTTTCACGTCTAAATCAATTAACCCATGAGAGGATAGCTGATGCAACATGTGATCCAAAAACGGGATACCTGTGTCAGCACTACAGGTTCCTGTACCATCGAAATTCAGGCTAACCTGGACATCGGTTTCACCTGTAGTACGTTTCACGGTTGCTGTCCGGGCGGGGAATAGAGGATGTTGAGAGTGGGAATTGATAGCTGTGCGATCGCTGGTTTGCATAGTCGCTGCTGACATAGGAGAACACCGTCTATTATTCTCTCACAGGAAAGAGCGGCAGGGTGGAAGTCCCTCTCCCTCATCTTCCCTCTCCCAATCTCTTCCCTTAGTTACTAACCCAATTCACATGAGCGTGCTACAGTAACCGCTTCTAAAAACCTAGACAAACCTACCCATAAGTAATTCTGCCTTGGTATAAGTCCACGGTGTAACTTTTGGTCGATAACCGTTAACGCTGACGCTTGGCTGATACCCGGCATTGTTGCTCGACATCAGCCTTAACCA